>NZ_DATHXO010000033.1:0-1876 GCF_035459645.1 Schnuerera sp. | reverse complement strand
ATACCATATTCTGTTTCCATCTTTAATTCTTCTTCAATCCAATGCATTGACTTATCATCAATTTCTTCATCTACACTAGTACACTAGCTTTCACCATAGCTTCATTTATATATAAGCTTGAATTTTTCTTTATGAGGATTCCTTTTTCTCTAATTCACAAGCTATGGCAGCTGTTTCTATGTCTGATATTAATATTAATTTTCATTACATTGTCATATCATTAAATTATTATCTTATTCAATATAAAAAAATGGGACAGCGAGAACCGTCCCCGTTGTCCCAGATTAACCTTGTATTATAATTTCTAATAATTTACTGAATTCATCTAAAGAAGAGGTCTTAATTGACCTCTTAAATAATTGATTCAATATGGTTAAACTTTCTATATTATTAATTCCTTCTATTATCTTTTCAGGTACAAATTCAAATCTTTCTGTTAATACATCTATTATACTTTCCTTTTTTGTCTTTATCGTAGCTCTTCTTGTAGCTTCTTCTCTAGCCTTCTTTGCAGCTTCTTCTCTCTCTTCTTTTACCCACTCTTCAAATAATGGTGAATTCATAAGCATTTCCCTCCTTACATACTTTTTCACTAATTCGCTAGAATATTTTTCACTTGAAAGTAATGTTCTAGGAAGCAGGAAACCGTCCACTTTTATAAATGGTGGTAATTCACTAGAGTATATCATACATATTCTAGTGCTATATCTCTAAAATCCTCTATATCTTTTAGATTGTTATTTAATATATCGTATACTACTTCTCTATCTAAATTTATATAATCATGAACTAATATATTTCTAAATCCCGCCATATTAGATAAGTTTTCCTTCAAATTATTATCTATTATTTTGTTTTCAAATAAAATTTCAAATATCTCCTTGTTACTGCTTGGCTTTCTATATCCCATATCAGAAATAATATGATTTGCAATATCAATAACACATTCTATTGATAGATGCAAAAATCTTTCAGTGGAACCATATATCATTGGATCAAATAAGTATTCCTCTTTAGGGTATTTACCCATTTCGTACAAAAACTCAATATACTCATCTAATTTACTTATTCTAGATAAAACAATCTCTCTTCTTACCATAGCTACACATCCCCGCTTCTAGAATCTAACATTTGTTTGTTATAATAATTACTATAATACTGAAAATCGAAATACTCCCTAAGCACTAAAGACTCAAAAGAAATTCTATCATCACTATCCTTAATGACTATTCCTTCGTATATAATTTTATATTTCAAAAATACAGAATCTACATTTAGAAATACAATATCTACATCCTTTTTAAATATAGACTTCCCCAATTCTATTAAATTCCCTCTCATAAATACTTCTGATTTTTTATTAATTCCTGTTAAGTCTGGCATAATAGCAATATCTATATCACTATTTTCATTTTGTTCTCCCCGTGCATAAGAGCCAAAAAGATAAGCAAAATTTATCTTACAAATCTTCTCCGCTTCCTCTAAAAATATATTAATTCTCCCCTTTAACACCTGATCCATAAACTCACCACCCTTTTTAGATTCACCGTTTCTCCTATAGCTTTATTATATCACAAATACTCACCATCTAAGATAGTTAGTGAAAAGAAAACTGGTGTTAAAGGTTTAAGAGCTATTTTAGAAAAAACTATGCTACCATATATGTATAATATTCCAGATAATGAGAATAATTCAGATACAAAAATTTAGGTTCCGTATTTCTCGTGTTTTCCTATAATTTATCCAATCAAAGCATCTTTGTAAAGTTTAACTTTTGTTTATATAGCATCCTCTTTTGATTCATGAAGCATACTTTTTCTTATATCCTCTATTTCTTCTTTTTTAAGACCTGTCATTTCCATAATATCTCCTGTAT
>NZ_DATHXO010000032.1:0-5521 GCF_035459645.1 Schnuerera sp. | reverse complement strand
CCTTTTATCTACTATTGTATTTATTTAATTCTATAATAAAAAGTTATTAATGTAAAGTAACTTAGTAGGATTTGGCTATTGTTAAAAAAAAGCATCCTTTAAAAATTTAAGGATGCTTTTTAAAATATTATTATTCTTCTTCTGCATATTTTGCTATTGCCATTACCTTATCATTTTCATTGTTTATTTTCATTAAAGTAACTCCTTGGGTATTTCGTCCCATTGTTGAAATACCTTTTGAGATTAATCTAATTATTATCCCTGACATAGAAATCATTATTATTTCATCATTTTCATCTATAACTTTTGCAGATACCAATTTTCCTGTCTTATCTTTTACATTATAAGTTTTTAAACCTACTCCACCTCTATTTTGTATTCTATAATCTTCTAGAGGAGTTCTTTTTCCAAATCCAAATTCACTTACTACTAATAAATCTTTTCCTTCTTGTATTAGATCCATTGCTACTACTTTATCCTTATCTTTTAATTTTACAGCTATAACCCCCATTGCATTTCTACCCATTACTCTTACATCTTTTTCACTAAATCTAATAGCCATTCCCATGGAAGTTACAACTATAATTTCTCTTTTACCATTAGTTTTTTTAACAGAAATTAGTTCGTCTTCTTCTTTTAAACTAATAGCAATTATTCCATTCTTTCTTATATTTTTAAAGCTTGACAGTTTTGTTTTTTTAATGAGTCCATTTTTAGTTATAAAAACCAAGTTACTTCTTGGATCATATTTCTCAATTGGAATAACTGCAGATATATTTTCATCTCCAGATAAATTTAATAAATTAACTATAGCAGTACCTCTGGCTTGTCTTCTACCCTCTGGTATTTCATATGCTTTTAAGGAATATACTCTACCTTTATTTGTGAAGAAAAGTATAGTGTCATGAGTTGAAGTAATAAATAACTTTTCCACAAAATCCTCATCTTTTGTTGTAAGACCAGTTATTCCTTTTCCACCTCTTCTTTGTGCTTTATAGGTATCTTCTGGCATTCTTTTTATATATCCAAAATGAGTTAATGTAATAATTACATCTTCTTCTTCAATCATATCTTCTATATCTATATCGTCAGCCGATGGCATTATTTTTGTTTTTCTTCTATCTCCAAATTTTTCTTTTATTTCTAATAATTCATCTTTAATTATCTCATATATTAGTCTCTCACTAGATAATATTTCTTTTAATCTATTTATTTCTTTAATTAATGCTTCATATTCTTCTTCTAATTTTTCTCTTTCTAACCCAGTTAATCTTCTAAGTCTCATATCTAATATAGCTTGAGCTTGTTTTTCAGACAAATCAAAACTATTCATAAGCCTTTCTCTTGCAACAGATTCTTCTTTTGAACTTCTTATTATATTTATAACTTCATCTATATTGTCTAAAGCTATTTTCAAACCTTCTACTATATGCGCTCTTGCTTCAGCTTTATTTAAATCGAATTGGGTTCTTCTAGTTATTATCTCTTTTTGGTGCTCTAAATAATATTTTAATGCCTGTTTTATATTTAATACTTTAGGCTCATCATCTACTAAAGCTAACATTATTATTCCAAAAGTTGTTTGTAATTGAGTCTGTTTATATAGATTATTTAAAACCACATTTGGATTTGCATCTCTTTTTAATTCTATGACTATACGCATACCTTCTCTATCCGACTCATCTCTTAAATCCGAAATCCCTTCAAGTTTTTTATCCCTAACTAGTTCAGCTATTTTTTCTATTAATCTAGCTTTATTTACTTGATAAGGTATTTCTGTTACAACTATTCTACTTCTTCCTCTATTACTATCCTCTATTTCTGCAACAGCTCTAATTTTAACCTTTCCTCTTCCAGTTTTAAAAGCTGACTTAATGCCATCTCTCCCCATTATCATAGCTCCAGTTGGAAAATCTGGACCCTTTATAACTTTCATTAAATCCTCTATATCGGTTTCTGGTTCATCTATTAACATGACAATTCCATCTACTATTTCCTTTAAATTATGTGGGGGAATATTGGTTGCCATTCCAACAGCTATACCAGATGAACCATTAATGAGTAAATTGGGGAATCTACTAGGTAAAACTACCGGTTCTTTTAAAGTTTCATCAAAATTTGGCCTATAATCTATAGTATCTTTTTTTATATCCCTTAACATTTCTAAAGACAATTTAGTTAACCTTGCTTCCGTATAACGCATAGCAGCTGGGCTATCACCATCTATAGAACCAAAGTTTCCATGGCCATCCACTAAAGGATATCTAGTATTAAATTTTTGAGCAAGTCTTACCATTGCTAAATAGACTGATGAATCTCCATGAGGATGATACTTACCTAGTACATCCCCTACTATCCTAGCTGATTTTCTATATGGTTTATCTGGAGTCATGCCCAATTCATTCATAGCATATAGTATCCTTCTATGGACTGGCTTTAAACCATCCCTAACATCAGGAAGGGCTCTACTTACAATTACGGACATGGCATAGTCTAAATAGGATTTTTTCATTTCTTCTTCTATTTTTATTTCTACAATATTATTTTTATCCCTATCCATTATTTTCCTCCCTTATATATCTAAATTCTTAACTAATTTTGCATTTTTTTGTATGAATTCTCGTCTAGGTTTGACTCTATCTCCCATTAATGTAGTAAATATTTCATCAGCAGCAATCCCATCTTCTATAGCTACCTTTAACAATACTCTTTTCTCTGGATCCATTGTTGTTTCCCAAAGTTGTTCTGGATTCATTTCTCCTAGACCTTTATACCTTTGGATTGAATAATTAGACCTGCCTATTTCTTCAAATAATTCTTCCAACTCATTATCACTATAAACATAGTGTTCAGCTCTTCCTTTGGATATCTTATATAAAGGTGGTTGTGCAATATATACATGGCCTTTTTCTAATAAGTCCTTCATATATCTATAGAAAAATGTTAATAATAATGTTCTAATATGAGCACCATCTACGTCAGCATCCGTCATTATTATTATTTTACCATATCGTAATTTTTCAATATTAAATTCGCTACCTATACCCGTCCCAAAAGCGGTAATCATTGCCCTTATCTCTTCATATCCTAATATTCTATCTAATCTAGCCTTTTCTACATTCATAATTTTACCTCTTAATGGAAGTATTGCTTGATATCTTCTATCTCTTCCTTGTTTAGCACTTCCACCCGCCGAGTCCCCTTCCACTATGAATACTTCAGTTACTTCTAAATCATTTTCCTGGCAATCGGCAAGTTTTCCTGGTAAAGTGGTATTATCTAATATACTCCTTTTTCTTGAAATTTCTCTAGCCTTTCTTGCTGCTTCTCTCGCCCTAGAAGCACTAATTGCTTTTTCTAGTATAATTTTCCCTACTTTAGGGTTTTCTTCAAGATAACTAATTATATGTTCATAGCTTAAAGACTCTACAATACCTCTTATTTCACTATTCCCTAATTTAGTTTTAGTTTGCCCTTCAAATTGAGGTTCCATTAATTTAACAGATAGTACAGCTGACAGCCCTTCTCGTACATCATCTCCTTGTAGATTATCTTCTTTTTCTTTAATATGGTTATATTTTCTGCCATAATCATTAATAGCTCTAGTTAAAGCTGTTCTCAAACCACTTAAATGAGTTCCACCTTCTTGAGTATTAATATTATTAGCAAAAGTATATATATTTTCCGAATATGCATCTGTATATTGCATTGCCAACTCTACTGTGGTATTATCCCTTTCATCTTCAAAATACATAATATCTTTTTGAATTAAATTTTTATTTCTATTTATATATTTAACAAAGGATTTTATACCTCCTTCATAATGAAACTCTTTTTTAGTTTTAGTTCTTCTATCTTCTAAACTAATTTTAATTCCCTTATTTAAGAAAGCCATTTCTCTAAACCTATATTCTAATGTTTCAAAATTGAATTCTACCTCATCAAATATTTCTTTATCTGGTTTAAACATTATTGTTGTACCTGTTTTACTAGATTTACCTACTTCCTGCAACTCACTTGTAGGTAAGCCCTTTTCAAAATTTTGTATATACTCTTTCCCATCTCTTCTTATTCTTGCAATTAACCATTCAGATAAAGCATTAACAACAGAAACACCTACACCATGTAATCCACCTGATACTTTATATGCAGAATTATTAAACTTTCCTCCAGCATGTAGATTAGTAAGAACCGTTTCTACTGTTGATTTTCCAGTTTGAGGATGTTTTTCGACAGGTATACCAGAACCATTATCCTCTACTATTATAGAATTATCTTCTTCTATTATAATTTTTATAGTGTCACATACTCCTGCTAAGGCCTCATCTACACTGTTGTCTACCACTTCATATACTAAGTGATGTAGTCCTCTTGAACCTGTGCTTCCAATATACATTCCTGGCCTTTTTCTAACTGGCTCTAATCCTGTTAATACTTGGATTTCTTCAGCTGTATATTTTCTTCCATTATTTTCAGTGGCCATTTAATCAACCTCCAATCTAGTTTCTATGTTTTTATTTCTTCTAAATAAAGTAGTGGATGAAATATTTGATGTATATAAATTGTATTTTTTATCTGACTTTCTTTTTTTTCTAGAATCATTACTAGAACAAGTTATTATATAAGTTTTTACATCATCTATGTCTTCATTTGACAAAGGATTATTTTTTAATAATTTTTGAATATAAGTGTTATTATCATTAGAACTTTCTAATGATTTCCTATCGATAATTGCAACTATATTTTTTAACAATATATTATTGCTATTTCCTATGTGTAAAAACATTAAATCTACTCCTTTACTTTATGATTTCTCCATTCTCTATATAAAATATAGATTTTTCTATTTCATTAAACTCATCCAGATCAATAATATCTGTAGAAGTAATTATAGTTTGCATATCGTTAAAAGATCTAGTTAGATATTTTCTTCTGTCTATATCTAATTCTGAAAATACGTCGTCCAATAATAAAACGGGATATACACCTCTCTCCATCTTAATTATTTCCACTTCAGATAATTTTATTGATAATACTATAGTTCTTTGTTGACCTTGAGAAGCATATGTTCTAGCATCTATGTTGTTTATCTTTATTTTTATATCATCTCTATGAGGACCTATGGAAGTGACTCCAGTAACTAAATCTTTATTTGTATTTATTTTTAATTGCTCTAAAAAGTTTTTTTCAATAGTGTTTTTATTTGTAATTTTTATATTAGAATTATATTTTAGGTTTAATTCTTCTTCTCCTAAAGTTAATTTATTATGGATTTTTTTAGTTATTTTAGATAGATTGCTAACAAATTGAAGCCTAGATATAATTATTTCAGTACCTATTTTCGCTAATTGTATGTCAAATATTTCTAATAAATTTAAAATATGAGCTTTAGATTTATTTGATTTAAGTAGATTATTTCTTTGAAATAAAATTTTATTATATTTGTTAATATTGTATTTGTAAACTGGTCTAATTTGTGAAATACTTAAATCTAAAAAATTTCTTCTTTCAGCTGGTCCAT
>NZ_DATHXO010000031.1:0-2421 GCF_035459645.1 Schnuerera sp. | reverse complement strand
ACGGTAATTATATTAAAGCAAGAATGCTGACTATTTTCATTTATATATTAATGGTAAAAATACAACTTTTATACATAAGACTATTGTCAATAGTAATTTAATCCAATAGTTAAACACTAGTGATAATATCTATTACTTATATTATATCATTCTTGTAGTACGCAAAAAAGGGTAAAATAGGCAAAAAATATCATCTCGCAATACACCAGATTTTAATCAAGGCTTTCTGTACCGTTCTACTTAATCCAAAATTTAGAAAAGAAGGATCCTAAATAAAAAAAGCCCTAAAGACAAATGCTCTAGGGCCTGTACACAATTTATAATTAATAAAATATTATTCAATTGTCCCTAGATACTCAGTAAAAGTAGCTGTTGGTAGTATTCTTCTCTTAGCTATCATCTTACTCCATATTTTATTTCCAGCTATTTCATCAATATACCCTTTATTTAATGCAGCTACTAATATATCTCCAGTAGCCACATGTTCTAGACTATATTTTTCAACATACTTAGATATATCCTTTAAATTATTAGATGCAATAATTCCATTATAAGTTTTGGCTAAGGCTATAGCTGCTGCTTCTCCTTTACCGATTATTTTTTCTCCTCTAGGTGCTGAAACTGCTAATTCATAGTATAATCTATATTCCTCAGTATTTGCTAATATCTCTTGTGTAGAAATTTCGCCATTTAAACACAAATCTCTAACTTTACGCCTTATATGGGGGATATTAGGGAAGGAAGAGATGCAATCTGTATCAAAAAATAGTTTCTCAGTCATATAATTCTTCCCCTACTGTATCTAGTCCATAAACAATATCACTTCTAAAGCCATTTAGTAAAAGTTCTTCATATTTCCCATGTGATATCAAATCTTGCTCTTTTAATCTCTCGATCAACTTAATGTACTTCCCAAAAGTAGCATATTGCTTATCTTCTGATGTGGGTGTGTATAGTTCGTCATCATATCCAAGCCTTCTTGCAGAAGCTATTATTCCAGTCCTCATAGTATTAGCTTTTTCAGGGCTTATATATCTATCATTTATTAATCTCCAAAGTGTGGCCTGTCTACTCATACCATAATATTGTTCAATTCTTATAACATCTTCTAGTTTAAGCTCCTGCTTTTGTTTACCAAGTTTATTTCTTATAAAATAAGATAGGGCCTCATAAGGTGCTAAAAAATAAGATGCAAACATATCTGCCTCTTTTTCCTGGGGATCTTTACTTATCTCAAGGTCTGTAGAGCAGACAATGCTTTTAAAGTCCTCATGAAAAAATAAGTGGTAAAGTTCATGGGCTATCGTAAAACGCTGCCTACCATAGGTCGATGTGGAATTAACTCCAATAATCTTATTTTTACCATCTCTAATACAAATTCCACTTACTCTACTACTCATAGGATAAAACACTATGGTTAAATCATCGTTATTATGAATTAGAGAAAATATATCTATTGGAGAGTTGGCATCCTCACCAAACTCTTTTCTTAAAATTATCGCTTCACTGTTTAGTTCGATTTTTTCTTTCAAGATTTATTCCCCCTCAAGCAAGTCTTCCATAAAACGTAAATTTAGTGCTATTTTATTCATAGCAGCGATAGTGTCTAAATCTTCAGTTGTAATGTTTTTTGCCCTGAGAGCTATAGGAATCTGTACAAATTCACAAGACTCATTTACAAAGTAATCCATGGTACACCCAAAGAGTTCTGCTGCTTTTTCAAGCACATCTGCACTAAATTGCCTTTCATTTTTTTCACATTTTGAAATATAACTCTGATCCACATCTAAATACTCTGACAACTGTGTTTGTGTAAAGCCACTCCTTTTTCGTAACTCGCTAAATCTCTCACCTATCAATTCAAAATTTAACATAGCTACACCTCCCTTTAATTATATTATATGTTAGTGTTGTCATAAAAGCAACTAAATATTCCTTTATAAATATGACAAGTTTATTTTTTGAGGTGCCGCCATTTTTTAATTTTAGGCATGGAAAAACCCTAAAGAGTTTGCACCCCCAAGGGCTTTTCACATCCTAAAGTCTATTATCTCACTTTCATCCTCTCTTAAACCAGATCTAGTGCAGCTCCATGGCATATCTACATTCCTGCCCTACTATACACCTAGATTATTATGATTCAAAGTTTCCATGATTAGAGCAGGATTATATCAACTTTTCCATGCATGATATCCCCAAGTCTTTCTCAGAGTATGAGTTCCAACATTATCTCCTACACCTACAGCTTCTGCATCAGCCTTTATAATGTTTAAGGCCTGTTGGCGTGTAATAGGCCTAAGTCTGCGTACTAGGTTTCTAAATTTCTTTGTTCTTTTAAGGTAATTAAATATTGGTCTTATAGTAAACAAAATAAAAGACACAGGGATCATGCTACCTATAAAACTTAATATTGCAGCATGT
>NZ_DATHXO010000030.1:0-5988 GCF_035459645.1 Schnuerera sp. | reverse complement strand
GGGAACTTATTTTAATTTTAAGGGCAATATATGGTATATATTAATAAAGTGGACTATATTTAAAGAAGGGATTTCGTTGTTAGATATAGCTTTATTGGGAACAGGTGGAAGTATGCCTATGCCAGGGAGATTCTTATCTTTGCTTTTTTAATTACGCTGCGCGAATGCTCTGCATCGGATAGATCGGAAGTGGTACTAAAGCCAACTCCTCGACCAAACTCTTTCAGCTGACGCGTACCAATGTTAGAAGTCATAATCAAAATGGTGTTTTTGAAATCCACTTTTCGTCCTAAGCTATCGGTAATATGACCTTCGTCCAACACTTGCAACAGGATATTAAATACGTACCAGCTGCAGTTTTACCCATTTTTATTCCTGCTGCAGTGGAGAGCAGTTTAAAGGTCATAGCATATACTTTGTCTCCTTCTAGCTTTCTCACTAACTCATACCCGCCTAATATATTAGACCATTGATCACTTCCACCTACTTGAAGACGACAATTGTGATCTCTATATAGTTTTAGGTAATCGTAAGATTGCATAAGCATATAGCTAAATTCAAAGAAAGTTAATCCTTCTTCTAATCTGTTTTTATAACAGTCAAAGGTAAGCATCCTATTTACAGAAAAATGTACTCCAACTTCCCTCATAAATTCCAAGAAATTTAAATCTAATAACCAATCAGCATTGTTAACTATGATAGCTTTATCATCATCAAAATTGAGGAATCTTGAAAGTTGTTCTTTAAATTTTAAAGCATTACGATCAATTATTTCTTTAGTGAGCATTTTCCTCATATCAGTTCTACCTGAAGGATCTCCTACCATAGTAGTCCCACCGCCTAGTAAAGCAATAGGTCTATGTCCTGCTCTTTGCATATGCATCATTACCATTATTTGAATAAAGTGTCCTAAAGTTAAGCTGTCAGCAGTGGCATCAAATCCAACATAAAAGGTTAGAGATTCCTTATCTAAAAGTTCTTTAAGTTCATCTTCGTAGGTTACTTGATCAATATAACCTCTTTCATGTAGTACATCAAATACATTAGCCATTATATTACCTCCTAAATTATATTTATTTTTATTCCATTAAAAAAGGGCATCTTCTCCTAAAAGGACGAGAAGACACCCGTGGTACCACCTTAATTTGCATAAAGCCTCTAATCACGTAACGTGTGATAAACGCAACAGTTTCCTATTGAAACTATGGATTTGTAATTCGCTCCATTATTAGGTTATAGATCTCTCACCAGTGATCTATTCTCTGTATTTTAACCATAATGAGCTACTTTCATCCGTCATCGTTTTATATTGATTTTATAATGTATATTAATATATAGAATAGATATTGTCAAGGGGAAAAGAAAAAAGAGGACTTATTAGTCCTCTACTGTTAATTCTACGCTATTTTCCCATAGACCATGAATATTACAATAGCTTGTAGCATGGATTGTACCAGATTTTTCTACTTTAAATTTAGTTGATAAATAAGGCTCTGTAAAGGTACCATGTTCTCCATGGCTATTGAAATTATAACTACCTATTTCTACTGGGAAATTACTTCCTTCTGGATGGAAATAAAGCTTAATCCATGCTATGTAATGTTCCAGCGTATTTGGGTGTGCTATTTCTTCTCCAATATTAAGGTTAACTTCTACTATATCTCCTTTTTTAACCTTTTCAGGAGCATGGATAACTGGTACATGTTTCTCACCTTTCCAATCTCCACTTTGATATAATTTACCTATGCTTTTCATATTATAAAACCTCCAATTTTATTTATTATATTCATATAGAATAACTTATATAGATTAATACCCAAATATTATAAAAAAAACACAATGCATAAGGTAATTTTTTATTTTTTTAGGTATAATAGAGATGAAGTCATTAAGAAAGGGAGTATATTATGGAGCAAATTCAATTAATTGCAACTACAACTTTTGGATTAGAGGCTGTTGTAAAAAGAGAGCTACAAAATTTAGGATATGAGGATCTAAAGGTTGAAAATGGAAAGATTACTTTTAAAGCTACTGAGAAAGATATTCCTATTGCTAATTTATGGTTAAGGTCTGCTGATAGGGTGCTGTTAAAGATGGGTGAGTTTGAAGCTACTTCTTTCGAAGAATTGTTTGAAAAGACAAAAGCTCTTCCTTGGGATGAATGGATTACTGAAGATGGGGAATTTACTGTAGAGGGGAAATCCATAAATTCTAAATTATTTAGTATTTCAGACTCTCAAGCTATTGTGAAGAAGGCAGTTGTAGAAAAGTTAAAATCTAAATATAAAAGAGATTGGTTTGAAGAAACTGGTTCCAAATTTACAATAGAAGTATCTTTGCTTAAAGATATTGCAACTTTAACTATTGACACTTCAGGGCCTGGGTTACATAAAAGAGGGTATAGAATACATAGTGTGGAAGCACCTCTTAAAGAAACTTTAGCTGCTGCATTGGTTCAATTAAGTTATTGGAACAAGGATAGATTTTTATTAGATCCATTTTGCGGGTCAGGAACTATCCCTATTGAAGCAGCTATGATAGGTAAAAACATAGCACCAGGTCTAAATAGAAATTTTGCTTCTGAAGGGTGGCCTAGGATAAAAAAGGAGTATTGGCAAGATGCAAGACGTGAGGCTTGGGAGTTAATGCTTAGGGATTTTAATTTGAACATTATTGGCTCAGATATAGATAAAAAAGCTATAGAATTAGCAAAAGAAAATGCTGCTTCTATAGGTTTGGAAGAGGATATAAAGTTTATTAATAAGGATGTTAGAGATTTTAAATTTATGAATGATTATGGAGTCATAATATGTAATCCTCCCTATGGGGAAAGGATAGGAGAAGAAAAAGAGGTAGAGAAGTTGTATAAAAACATGGGTGATATATTTAGTAAATTGAAGACTTATTCTATTTATGTGCTAACTTCTAATGAAGACTTTGAAAGGCTATATAACAAAAAGGCTGATAGAAAAAGGAAACTTTACAATGGTCGGATTAAGGTAGATTATTATCAGTATTATGGTCCAAGACCACCAAAGAATTAATGAGGATAATAGTAACTTAAGGGTATAATTGAAATAAAAGAAGAAGGAGGTACTTTCAATATGCGAATTTACACCAAGACAGGAGATAAAGGGACCACATCTTTATTTGATGACAAAAGGGTACCTAAGGATCATATAAGGGTGGAAAGTTATGGAACTATAGATGAGTTAGTATCTTTTTTAGGATTAGCTAAGAATTATATAGATGATGAAGAAATTTATGATATTATTCAAAAGGTTCAAAACAAATTATTTACTGTGGCTAGCAATTTGGCTACAGAAGATAAAACTAAAGTAAAATACCATATAGCAGAAGAAGATATTAAATTTTTAGAAGATAATATTGATAAATTTATGGGAAGGTTAAATAATCCTACAGGATTTATAATTCCAGGTTCAGGAAAAAAATCAGGTTATCTTCATGTTTGTCGTACAATATGTAGAAGGGCAGAAAGAAGAATAATCACCTTAGGATCTTATAGTGAAATAGATCCCTTAGTGATTAAATATGTAAACAGATTGTCTGATTTAATATATGCTTTAGCAAGATATTTAGAAGAAGATGAGATAAAAGTAGATTATACTATTAAAAATTAAACTTTGATGCTTTCTATTATGTTATTCAACTCTTCAGCAATAGAAGATAGGCTTTCAATAGAAGCAGTAATTTCTTCCATAGAAGCAAGGTTATTTTCTACAGCAGCAGCACTGGTTTCAGAGGCTGCTGTTGTTTCTTCAGAAATTGCTGATATTTCTGAAGCTCTTTCTAATATATATTCACTGTTATTACGCACATCTTTTGCAGCTTCTGTAATTTCCACTATTAGAATATTTATTTGATCGATTTTAATCAATAAATCATCGAAAGATTTTTTAGTTAAATCTGCTATACTTACACTTTCTTCTACAACTTCACTCACTTCATCAATACTACTTACTGCATTCTTGCTACTATTAGAAACATTTGAAGTAATAGAAGATATTTCTCCTGAATATGTATGGGTAGCATCAGCTAATTTTCTAATTTCTTCTGCAACTACTGCAAAGCCCTTTCCAGCTTCACCAGCCCTTGCAGCTTCAATAGCAGCGTTTAGCGCAAGAAGATTGGTTTGTTCGGCTATTTCATTTATAATAACCACTATATTGTCTATATTTGAAATTTGTTGATTTAATTCTTCTATAATCTCAGAGGTATCTCCTGTAGTATTTTCTATTAGGTTAACCATATTAATAATTTTGTCCACATCTTCATAACCTTTTTTAGCTGATTTTGCCATGGAAATAGAGAGTTCCCCAGCTTGTTCTGCAAAATTTTCAGTATCTTGGGATAAGTTGTTTAAGTTGGAAATACCTTCGCTTAATTCATTTATATTCATAGATGTATCTTCTGAACCTTTGGCGATTTCATTAACACTTGTTGCTATATTTTCTATAGAAGAAGTTGTATCTTCAATAACAGAAGACAAGTTTTTAGCATTATCAGCTAAAACATTGGAATTGTCTCTAATACCTGCGGTCATTTTTCTGCTAATATCTATTACCTTATTTAAAGAATCATGTAGATGAGGAAGCTCTTTAATTTCCTTGATGTCTTCTAGTTTAGAATAATCACCTTTAGCCATATTTTCGATTGTGAAGGTTATCCTATCTAAGGTTTTACTAATTATTTTATTAAATAGGATCCGAGTAATTAATCCAATTATTAATGTGTTGATTAAAGCTATAATCACAATATATCCTAGTAGATTTTCAACAAAGTTGATTTCAATTGTATTTACAATAAAATAAGTAGCAATGGTACTTAAAAAAATTGTTATGAAAACTAAAGTAAAAAAGTTCAATTTTAGTTTGTTGACATTCTTATTATTTTGTTTCTTATTATTTTGTTTGTTTTTAGTCATCAAATTTTCTCCTCCTATTTTAGATTATTATATATATGATACTATATATTTTATTCCATGTTAATAGATAGTGGTGAAATAAGTGGAAGAATGGTAAAAAGTATCTAATAAACAATTTTATTAATGAAAAATCTACTAAAGACGTACTAAAAGCTTTGTGTTTTAAAAAATATTATGATATTATTAATTTAAGTACCTATTTTATTTAAAGGGTGATAGTATGCTTATTAGAGAAGAATATAACTCTTTAATAGAGGAGATGAAAGAATACAGTGTATTAAACTATCATGTTTTGGAAAGTATGGCAGACTGGGTTAGAGTAGTAGATGTTAATGGTACTATTATATATGCTAATAAAGCTATGAAAAAAGCTTTGGGAGAGAATTTAGTAGGCAGAAAATGTTATCAGTCTATTGGTAAAGATGAACCTTGTGGCTTTTGTATATCCAAAAAAAGCATAAGAACCAATGAAACAGTTCAAAAAGAAGAAGTGATTGGAGGTAGGTATTTTTCCGTTAAAAGCTCTCCAGTTTTAGATCCAAATGGTAATGCAATAGCTGCAGTAGAAGTTCTTAGAGATGTAACAAGAGAAAGAAAATTGGAGTTAGAATTAATTGAGAGAAATAAAAAAATGTTAAAAGATCTAAGATTTGCTAAAAGGCTTCAACATAGGATTTTGCCTAAGAAAGGTATATATCATACATTGAAAATAGATCATCTATATAAACCTTCAGAAATGTTAAGTGGAGACATGTTTGATATTTATCATATTGATGACGATAATATAGGTATATATATATGCGATGTAGTAGGAAATGGTATTACAGCTTCTATGATGACTATGTTTGTTCGACAAACTATGAGAGCTATAAAGGATGATGTTTTAAGTCCTTCAGTAGCATTAACAGAACTGCATAAAAAATTTAGTACTTTAGGACTAGAAGTAGATAAATATTTTACAATTTTTTATGCAGTATTTAATACTAAAAATAATCATCTTAAATATGCAAATGCTGGGCATAATTGCATTCCTATTAAATACA
>NZ_DATHXO010000029.1:0-2365 GCF_035459645.1 Schnuerera sp. | reverse complement strand
AAGGAATTACTTTAGCAGGTATTTTACTTCTTGGGAAGGACGAATTAATTTCATCTGCTCTTCCACATTATAAAACTGATGCTATTTTACGTAAGGAGAATGTTGATCGCTATGATGATAGAGATGATATTAGAACTAATTTAATAGATAGCTATGAGAGACTAATGCAATTTGTTGCCAAACATCTAAATGACAAATTTTATTTAGAAAGAGATCAAAGAATAAGCCTTAGAGATAAAATTTTTAGGGAAGTAATATCTAATATTTTAATTCATAGAGAGTTTTCGAATCCATATCCTGCTAAATTTATAATTGAAAAGGATAGGGTTTATACAGAAAATAGTAACAAGCCCCATGGAAATGGAATAATTGATCCTGAGAATTTTTCACCATACCCTAAAAATCCTACTATAGCAAAATTTTTTAAAGAAATAGGATGGGTAGAAGAACTTGGATCTGGAGTTAGAAATATTTATAAATATAATATGATATATTCAGGTACAGAACCTATATTTATAGAAGAAGATGTATTTAAAACCATTATTCCACTATATGAGCAAACTACCAACCAAGCTACCAACCAAGCTAGTGACCAAGCTACCAACCAAGCTGATGGAGAAATCGAAGACTTGCTTGAATTTTGTAGAATACCAAGGAGTAGAAGTGAAATGCAAGAATTTATGGGTCTAAGTAATAGGGGGTACTTTAGAACCAAAATATTAAACCCACTTATAAAAGGCGGCCTTTTAAAATTAACAATTCCGAAGAAACCCACAAGCCCAAATCAAAAGTATTATTCTGAAAGAAGGTAATAAAGTATAGTTACTTATAAAATTTGACGAGTAGATTTCAAATTTGTCAAGTAACTATACTAGTAAAATATAAAAAGCTTGATAAATAGCGATATTACAGGAACAAGAATTAACTAGTAATAAATTAGCTTAACAAGTAATTTTTAAAAATAACAGTATGTCTTATGAAAGATTCATATCTAAAAAGTATAAAATAGTTATTATAAAGGGCCAGGTGCCCTTTTTTAGTTGGAGAAAATTAGAATACATAAAATATAACTAGTAATTTTAAAATGTAGCGAGTAGACTTTAAAATTAGCTAGTAGCATATCTTTTAAGTTTTGGTACCTTAAATAAAAGGATGTAATATCAATATATACAGTGGTATCATAACTTGGTACCAAATCAAGGGGGTGGTTTTATTATGAATTATGGATATATTAGGGTATCAACTAAGGCTCAATTAGATAATAACAGTTTTGAACAACAGGAGAAGGAAATATTAGAAAGATATCATGATGCAGAAATATATAAAGAACAATTTACTGGTTCAAGTATGGATAGGCCAGTTTTTAATAAATTATTAGGCAAATTACAAAAGAATGATACTTTGGTAGTAACAAAATTAGATAGATTCTGTAGAACAACAAAGGAAGGATTGGAACTTATAGATGAGTTAAGTAATAGGGGAATCAGAATTCATATTTTAAATATGGGGCTTATTGAAGATACAGCCATGGGAAAACTTATAGTTACAAATTTACTTGCATTTTCTGAATTTGAAAGATCTATGATTATAGAAAGAACCCAACAGGGGAAGGCAATAGCCAAAGAAAAACCTTATTTTAAGGAAGGGAGGCCCAGGAAATTTAATAAAAAAACCATAGAACAGGCACTTAGAATGCTGACAGTTAATGGTGGAGGATATAGTTATAATGAGGTTGCAGAGATTATGGGGATTAGTAGGAGTACATTAATTAGAAGGCAGAATGAGTTTAGATACAAAAAAACTAAAGATTAGTATTAATACTTACTTACGACCAGAGCCTAAGGGCTCTTTTTTAATGGAAAGGAGTTGAATCATGCAAAATTATTCCTTACTACTAACCTACAACAAAGATACTAAAATCTTAGGCTTACTCAATAACGAAACCAAAAGTGAAAAAATCTATACAGCAAAAGAAGTAGAAAAGATATCAATAGATGAACCTTTTGAAATAACAGATAGGCTGGATCAAAGAATTAAAGACACAGTAAGGTTTGATGATTTTCCACTACTAGGATACTTTTATAAAAAAGAAGGGGAGGATTACATATCCATTGCAATAGAAAACAAAATGCTTACATTAGTAGAGAGATTTAGTTCATTAGAAGATTGTATAGAACATCTTAGAGGTGAAAGATGGGAAGAATGGGAACTTGAATATTAAAAAAGGAGGTTTTCACATGTCTAAAATAACTGCAATAATAAATCAAAAAGGAGGAACAGGAAAAACTACAACAGCATTAAACCTAGGGTATGCATTATCTGAAGAAGGGAAGGAGGTGCTATTAATTGACTTTGATCCACAAGC
>NZ_DATHXO010000028.1:0-3641 GCF_035459645.1 Schnuerera sp. | reverse complement strand
ATAATATATTTTCTGTCTAAAAATATATTTTTATCAATTTTTTTCAATTCTTCATCTATGCTGTATTCAAAAGACTTCAATAACCCAATTCCATTTTCTAATTGAGGAAACCCTTCATAATCATCATAACTTGGTAAGGGTTCATGGGTAAGAGCATAGAATTCATCAGAAGCAAAGACAAATCTAGTTCCTAATTTTTCTAAAAATTTATTTTGTTCCTTTTTTATAAGATTTAACAGCCCTAAAGCTCTTTTTTCATCATATGGAATTATTTCATGTAGATTATCCCTATACTTAGTTAAACCTACAGGAACTACAGCCACACTTTCAACACTAGGATATAGACTGGAAAGATCAGTCAAAGTTCTTTTCAATTCCTTCCCATCATTTACTTCTGGAACCAATACTATTTGACAATTAACTTTAATGTCTGCCTCTTTAAATCTTTCTAGAATAGAAAAAACTTTCCCTGCATTTTTATTATTAAGCATCTTTATCCTTAACTCTGGATTTGTTGTATGCACTGAAACATTTATTGGACTTAATCTATATTTTATAATTCGATCAATATCCTCATCGCTCATATTGGTCAAAGTGATAAAATTACCCTGTAAAAAGGACAATCTAGAATCATCATCTTTAAAATATAGGGTTTCTCTCATATTTGGAGGAAGTTGATCTATAAAACAAAATATACATTTATTCCTACAAGATTTGGCTTTATCAATCAAAGGATTGGTAAATTCTATACCTAAATCCTCATCAAAATCCTTTTCGATTTCTAAAATCCATACTTCTCCATTTTGTTTCTCAATTTCTACTTCAACATAATCATCAGATATTAGGTATTTATAGTCTATAATATCTTTAACAACCATACCATTTATAGTAAGTAAAATATCCTTTGGTATAATTTTCAACTCTTCAGCAATGCTTCCTTTTTTAACTTTTTCAATAATATTTCTATAATCATAAATTTTCTTTAATTCCATAATATAACCTTCCATTTATTTATTTAAATCATATATTTTATTATAGCAGAATCCTTTATTAATACATAGTTTTATATTTTAAATATATAAGCCTACAGACGTCTGTAGGCTTATATATTTATTATGCATATAAAGGAAAGTCTTTGCAAAGCTCTAATACTTTTTCTTTTACTTCTTCCCTACTATTATTCTCATCTAAAGCTAAATCTATTATTTCAGCAATTTTTTTCATTTCTTCTTCCTTCATACCCCTAGTGGTTACAGCAGGAGTACCTATCCTTACACCACTAGTTACAAATGGACTTTCTGGATCAAAAGGTATCGTATTTTTATTAGTAGTTACATTAACTGCTTCCAATAATTCTTCTGCTTTTTTGCCTGTTAAACCTTTATTTCTCACATCTATTAAAATCAAATGATTATCTGTACCACCAGAAACCAATCTAAATCCTCTTTCCATTAGACTATCTGCTAATACTTTTGCATTCTTAACAATTTGTTTTTGATAATCTTTAAATTCATCCTGTAATGCTTCACCAAAACTAACAGCTTTTGCAGCGATGATATGCATTAAAGGACCGCCTTGAATTCCTGGGAAAATTGCTTTATCAATAGCTTTAGCATATTTTTCTTTACATAAAATTGCTCCACCTCTTGGACCTCTTAAAGTTTTGTGAGTAGTAGTTGTTACAAAATCAGCATATGGTACTGGATTTGGATGAATCCCAGCTGCAACTAAGCCAGCAATATGTGCCATATCTACCATTAAATAAGCCCCTACTTCATCTGCTATTTCTCTAAACTTAGAAAAATCTATAGTTCTTGGATATGCACTAGCACCAGCCACTATCATCTTTGGCTTTTCTTTTAATGCTATTTCTCTAACTTTATCATAATCTATAACTTCTTGTTCTTTATCTACACCGTAAGCCACAAAATTGAAATAAGTTCCAGAAATATTCACAGGACTACCATGAGTTAAATGGCCACCTTGGGATAAATTCATTCCTAAAACTTTATCTCCTGGCTTTAAAACTGCAAAATATACACCTAGATTGGCATTAGAACCAGAGTGAGGTTGAACGTTTGCATGGTCTGCACCAAATAGTTTTTTCAATCTTTCTCTGGCTATATTTTCAGCCATATCTACAAATTCACAACCACCATAGTATCTTTTAGCGGGATAACCTTCAGCATACTTATTAGTCATTTGGCTTCCCATAGCTTCCATAACTTGAGGTGTAACAAAGTTTTCAGAAGCAATTAGTTCTATATGTTCTTGCTGTCTTTTTGTTTCCAATTCAATTGTTTCCATAATCTCTGGGTCATGTTTCTTTAGATTGGTAAAATCCATATTTTTATATTCTCCTTTCTTATCAAATATAATTTTGTTTGTTGATAATTCGTAGTATAATGTTATAGTAAATATAAATAAACTTTCTATTTACCTTCCAAATTTATTATATAGGTAATCTTTAGTATTTACAATACTATAAATACATATGGAGTGAAAATTATGGGTTTATATCAAAACAACAATAGGTCTGAAGTAAAAAAACTACTTTTACTTGCTATATTAGCAGGTAAAACAATGTTAAGAAATGGTGCTGAAACTTACAGAGCTGAAGATACTATCGAAAGAATATGTAAGTCAAGATATAATATCAAATATGCAGATGCTTTTGCAACCCCTACAGGAATTTTTGCTTCCCTTGAATTTGATGGAGAAATTATAACCTATCTAATTCGTGTTAAATCTACTAAGATTGATTTAAATAAAATCAATCTAGTAAACGAATTTTCAAGGGAATTTGTAAACTCTACCATGCCTGTAGATTATGGCTTATCAAAACTAAAAAATATTAATAAAATTAATAATTATAATATGGTTATTAAAGCTCTATTTGGAAGTTTAGCTTGTGCATTTTTCTGTCTTTTATTTGGAGGAAGTTTTTTGGATTTTATATCTAGCTACCTAGTAAGCTTAATTGTTCTTTTTTCCGTAAATAAAATTGATAAATATAAGATGACATTTTTTATTAATAATTTCATTGGAGCAGCACTAGCTTCAATTTTGTCCATAATATCGATTAAAATTGGTTTAGGAAATAATATGGACACCATAATAATAGCCTCAATTATGTCCTTGGTTCCTGGTGTTGCAATAACAAATGCAATGCGTGATACCATATCTGGTGATTTTGTTTCTGGTCTTTCAAGAGGCATGGAAGCCATATTTTCTGCACTTGCAATTGCATTTGGAGTTGGTATGGTCTTAAATATATATTTTAAGGGGTTGATTTAATGGTTTTATTGAAACATTTTATCTTTGCCTTTTTATCTTCAATAGGTTTTGCAATTTTATTTAGCATTCCTAAAGACTCTATAGCTAAATCTGGTTTTGTAGGAGCTACGGGATGGATTGCTTATTATATAACCTCTAGTATTTTAAATAGCAATGTAGCTGGAACATTTTTTGCTGCAGTAACTGTTGGCATATCAGGGGAGTTGTTTGCAAGACATTATAAAAAACCAGCAACCGTATTTATAGTACCTGGAATAATTCCATTAGTACCCGGTGCTGGCATGTATTACACTATGTTAGCCTTAGTAGAAAAAGACTTTATTTCTGCTGCAAACAAAGGTACC
>NZ_DATHXO010000027.1:0-2729 GCF_035459645.1 Schnuerera sp. | reverse complement strand
ATGCATTGATAAGACAAGCTTTCAACCTCTCAAGAGGGAAACGATAACGTTTTCCTCTTGAAATGACATAATAATTATACTTGACAACCATATAATTATACTGTAGTATAGACAGAAATATAATGGTTTAAAGCTTTGCATAGCTAAATAAACAATATCTAAGCGAATAGAATTCTATTTAAAAGACACAGAATATTCAGAAAAACGAAAGAAGGGGGACGAAAACTTGAAAAAGAGAGTGTTTTTAAGTCTGTTGATTGTATTAATTCTTATATTATCTGCCTGTAGTAATTCAGGTGATAAATCATCAGGAGAAGATGGGGATAGTATATTAAGTGATGAAGAGATGGGGGAGCTTGTACCATCAATAACCATATTATCATCATTACCAGAAGACAATATGGTGAATTATGAAATGGCTAATGAAGTTGCCAATGAGTTACAAAAACTTGGCGTGGATATTAAAGCTGAACCTATAGATTTTGCAGTATTGATAGATACCATTTATGGAGAAGATAGTGATTATGATGCTTATACCATTGGATGGTCAGGTAGGGTGGAGAGATTAGATCCAGATATGTTCATCCATTCTATTAACCACTCAAAGAATGCTAACCCAGGTGGTAATAACACTGATAAATATAGAAGTGATGAATTTGATGCTGTAGCTGATGCTCAAAGGCAAGAAATGGACATTGAAAAAAGAAGAGAATTAGTGTTTGAAGCCCAGGAAATATTAGGAGAAGATGTACCTAGAATAACATTATATTCTCGTGCAAATGTACAAGCCTATAATAAGGATAAATTTAAAAATGTGGAAAATATTCCCGGAGAAGGTTTATTTAATGAATGGACTCCTATGGTTATTGAACCTATAACAGATGAAAAAGTATTAAAAGTAGCCAGTAATGTTAATTTAGATACATTAAACCCTATGAAGGCAAAATCAGTATACGAATGGAGAAACTTACGTCTTATTTATGATAAATTAGTAAGATTAACCCCAGAAATAGAACCGATGCCATGGGCTGCAACTAGTTGGGATATTGTAGATGATACTACTATTGATGTTCACTTAAGAGATGGGATGAACTTTCATGATGGTGAGCCTGTAACTGTGGAAGATGTTAAGTTTACATTCGAGGCTTTTATTGACAACAATGTAGAATATTTTATGTCATTTTTAGAGCCTATTGATACAGTTGAAATACTTGATGAAGATACAATTAGATTTAATTTAGAATATCCATATGCGCCATTTGTTACAAATACTTTGACTCAGATACCTATTTTACCAAAACATATATGGGAAAATATAGATGATCCAATTAATTATGATAATAGCAATCCAATAGGAAGTGGGCCTTTTGTATTTAAGAACTTTAGACCAGGAGAAGAGCTTGTAACAGATACCAACAGAGATTATTTTGAAGATATAAATATTGATGGTTATATATTTAATATATTTGGCTCTCCTGAAGGCGTATTGACTGCATTGGAATTAGGAGATATAGATTTAGTATCTTATGATTTAGTACCTGCACATATTGAACAAATAGATAATAATGAAGGTGGAAAATATGACCATTTAGAACTAACAAATGTAAATGATATTGGATTTTTCTATCTAGGAATGAATTTAGACAGAGCACCTTTTAATAATAAAGATTTTAGAATAGCAACTGCTCATCTTGTTGATTATGATTTGGCTGTGGATGTTCATTTAAATGGTTATGGTGGCCGAGGTGGTGCTGGACTAGTTATTAATTCAGTTAATGAGTTTTGGCATAATCCAAATGCGATAAAGTATGACGAATACGATCCAGAAAGGGCAAAAGAGATACTGGAAGAAGCAGGATTTACTTGGGATAGTGAAGGAAGATTACGTATGCCAAAAGAATAGAAAAGATTTGAAAGTGTTAATAACCATAAGGGTCGAAACTTTCGATTCTTATGGTTATATTTTAAAGAAGAAAGGAGTAGGATAAATGTTAAAATATACTACAAAACGTATAGCTATTATGCTAGTAATGATTATATTAATTTCTACTATGATATTTTTTCTATTTAGAGCAATGCCAGGAGATCCTACAGCATATATAGTAGATCCTTCAATGCCTAAAGAAGCAAGAGATCAAATGTTAGAAAGGTATGGGTTAAACGATAGTAAATGGAAACAATATACTATATTTATCAAAGATTTAGTTAGATTAGATTTTGGGGATTCTTTTTTCTATGGGAAACCAGTACTACAAATTATAAGAGAAAGAATGCCGGCAACTCTTATTTTAATGTTTACAGCAATGATACTTGCTTACTTAATAGGTGTGTTTGGGGGAGCTTGGATGGCGTGGAAAAGAGGCAGTAAAATGGAATCAACAGGCATAACTTTTGCTTTGATATTTCGTTCAGCTCCTACATTTTGGGTAGGGCTTATGGCTATTTTGCTTTTTGCTACTAAGCTACGTTGGTTTCCTGCTCAAGGTATGAGAACCTCTGGATATACAGGTGAAACCTTTAGTGAGATATTTTTAAGTATAGATTTTCTAAGACACTTAGTATTACCTTCTTTAGTAGCAGGGTTATATTTTGTAGCTACACCTTTATTAACTATGAGAAATAGCATGTTAGAAGTTTTATCTGAGGATTATATAGAGATGGCAAATGCCAAAGGATTAAAAGAAAAAACTGTTTTATATAAACATGCAGCGAGAAATGCATTATTGCCT
>NZ_DATHXO010000026.1:0-3685 GCF_035459645.1 Schnuerera sp. | reverse complement strand
ACAGATGTAGCTATTATTAAAAATACTAACGCCAACTCAATAATCGCCGTATATCCCTTTACCCCACAGCTTTCAATTACCCAAGCTATATTAGAAGTAGCCCCTGTGCCAGTTTTTGTTGGGGTAGGAGGTGGGCTTACCACAGGCATTAGATCTATAGATATTGCCCTTCAAGCGGAATTAATGGGAGCCTATGGGGTAGTTATTAATGCACCTACATCTCCTGAGGTTATTAGTAAAATGTACAATAGGATTGACATTCCAATAATTGCTACTGTAGTTACTGAAAATGACAACTATAAAGCTAAATTAGATGCTGGTGCACGAATTTTGAACGTATCTGGAGGAGCTAAAACAGCTCATATTGTAAAAAAAATTCGTAATGAATATGGCAAGGAACTGCCTATTATTGCAACAGGAGGTCCTACAGAAAAAAGCATATTAAATACGATAGAAGCAGGAGCTAATTCTATTACTTATACCCCACCTTGTACAGCAGATATATTTGCTGATGTTATGGAAAGATATAGAGAAGATAAGAAACAAAAATAAAGCCTTTAAAGGCTTTATTTTTGTTTTATCGCTCTTCAGGTGCATATTTTAATTCTTCAACATATTTTGTTTCAAAAAAATCTCTAGTAAGTTTAACAACAACTCCACCTAATCCTAAAATTCCTATTAAGTTTGGAATAGCCATTAAACCATTTAGAGTATCAGCAACATTCCATAAGGTTTCAAGACCTCCTACTGCACCAACTACTATGAAAGGTATCCAAATAATTCTATATGGAACTATTACTTTAGGTCCAAATATAAACTCTGCAGAACGCTCTCCATAATAAGACCAACTTAACAAAGTAGAAAAAGCAAATAACAATATTCCAATAGAAACAATATATCCACCAATTACTGGGATTGATATATCAAAGGCCATTGTAGTAAGAGCAGCTCCAGTTTCCCCAGTATTCCAAGCACCTGTTACTATGATTAATAATGCTGTTATTGTACATATAACCAAAGTATCCATAAACACTTCAAAAACTCCCCACAATCCTTGACGTACAGGGTGATCTGTAGTTGCAGCTGCGTGAGCTATTGGAGCACTACCAAGGCCTGCTTCGTTTGAAAACACTCCTCGAGCTACTCCCATCCTAGCTGCCAATGCCATAGTAGAACCCACAAATCCACCTGCTGCAGCTGTACCTGAAAAAGCACTTCTAAAGATTAATCCAAAAGCCGCTGGGATACTTGAAAAATTCTTAATCAATATAAATATTCCACCTAGAATATAAAAACCTGCCATTATAGGTACTAATGTTTCCGTTACAGAAGCAATTCTTTTAAGCCCACCAAACATAACTAAAGCTGCTAATCCTGCTAAGACAAAACCTGTAACCCATTTATTAATTCCAAAGCTAACTTCTAAAGATGCTGCAACCGAATTAGATTGAACCATATTTCCTATACCAAAGGCTGCCATAGCTGCAAATATTGCAAATATATAAGCTAACCATTTTGCATTAAGCCCTTTAGCTATGTAATACATAGGCCCACCTACAAATCTACCATCTTCTGTTTTCTCTCTATACTCTATACTAAGCACAACCTCAGCAAATTTTGTCGCCATTCCAAATAGTGCAGAAAGCCACATCCAAAATATAGCACCTGGTCCTCCAATAGCTATAGCTGTAGCAACTCCTGCAATATTTCCTGTACCTACTGTAGCAGCTAAAGCAGTTGCAACAGCTTGAAATGATGTAATCTCTCCCTCTCCAGTAGTATCTTTGTCAAATATCTTAAATAAAGTATTTTTTAAGATATACCCTAGTTTTCTAAAAGACATAAAATTAGTACGAATGGTTAGATACACTCCAGTCCCTACTAATAAAACCAACATTATGGGACCCCAAACAAAATCATTGACCATATTATTAAGTCTAATAAAAAAATCCATATATATATACCTCCTCATTCTTTTAATAGAAGTATATAATATGGCCTTCAAGAAACTTCAAAAAACATAGAAATGTTTTCTGAAAATTATTAATTGTTTAAATGTTCACAAAACGTTATTAGTCCTATTAAAAATTTTTTAATATTAGCTGAACCACCTTTATCTACCTTTCCCCTCACATATTCCATCTCTCTCCGAACTTGTTCAAAACCAAATAGGCTATTAGAATATTTTATAAATATCTCATTCATATAGTCTTCAATGCCCAGATTTGCAATGTTTGTCATAGCTATACTTATAGCTCTTCTCATCCTTTGTTCCATAGATTTTGGGTTTTCTGTATAGTGTTTGCATAATTCACGAATAGTTGTATTGTTTAAATTTATACCTTTTTTCATCACATATTTAGCTACTTTTATTATTTCTTCACTACCTTTTTCACTGATAATACCCAATTCTATTAGTGTATTATTGATACATTGTTCACAATGTCCTTCTAACCTTGCTAATTCATTTTCTGGTTTATTATTAAATATCTCTTGCATTTTCAATATAGTTCTATTTATTTCAATCCTCTCTATTACTTTTCTAATTATCACTTCAACTTCTATTGCATTTATTGGTTTGTATATATAATATTCTACCCCATATCTATAAGCTTTTTCAACCATATTTTTTGAAGAAACTTGTGATATCATTACAAATTCTATATCTGGATATTCTTCTTTAAGCTGTTTAACAACCCTTAATCCATCTATTCCAGGCATCAATAAATCTACTAAAACTATATCTGGTACAGTAGTTCTAATAGCTTGTATTCCTTTTTCTCCCTCCTTTGCTTCTCCTACTACAGTTCCCAATTCTTTATCATTAATAATCTTTTTTAATATACGTATGACATTTATGTCATCATCTAATATAAAAAACCTCATTCATTAATACCCTCCAATTCTTTAACTGGAATAGATATGATAAAAGTACTTCCTCTAGTAACTTCTGATTCAATTTGTATATTCCCTTTTAAATGAATTTCCAGAAGCTTTTCGATAAGAGTAAGTCCTAATCCTCTATTAATCTGTCCTGTATTATAATCTATTTTAGTAGAATATCCTGGAGAAAATATATGAGGTAAATCTTCGTCACTAATGCCACATCCATCATCTTCAACTATAAATTTATGTTTATTGTTTTCAGTAATATGGGATATGGTAATGTTGCCTTTGTTTTCTATAGAATCAATAGCATTCATTCCAATATTCCTTAAAATAGACATAAGATAGTAATGCTTTTCTGTATAAAAATTTTTACCTAATAAATATTCCATGGAAATATTTTTCCCTTGCTTTTTAATATCTCTTTCCAAAGTTTCCTTTAATATAACCATAAGGTCTGAAAAATACATACCTGTATTATCTAGTCTATTTGCCATTATATCTTCTATTCCCATCACAACCATTCCATACTCTTTTTTTATCTCATGAACATCCTTAGCTATTTCCAAAGCGACAGCTTCCCATTGTCCTCTATTCTTATTTTCATTGATATTAGAGAACAATTCATAAGCATTGGACATTACTTTTTCAATATGGGTCATATTTTTCTCCATCCAATAAACTTCGGTTTTTAGCTGAGAGGTCAATCTTAATAAGTTTTTATATCTTTTGTCATGTTCTTCCTTGATTAAAAACAATTTATAATATTTATACCCCATTATCATTAGCCATACCAAGC
>NZ_DATHXO010000025.1:0-2230 GCF_035459645.1 Schnuerera sp. | reverse complement strand
TGGAGGATTATTAATAGCATTTTGAGCATCTTTTCCTGTTAAAAAAGAAGATACTTCCCAACCTTCCTTTTTTAAATAAGTAGTTAACACTAAGTTTAAATTTTTATCATCCTCTACTAAATAAATATTAAAACTCATATTAATCTTCTCCTTAAAGATAAGTGATAAAAGATTCTATATATTTATTATAACAAAAAATTATAGTTTATTTACCTTTGTAAGTTTAAATAATAATAATATAATACAGTAAGTGTATGGAATTCATATCAAATAATTATGGGAAATTGTAAAAAAGTTAAATATATTTTTACCACAATAACATAATTTTTCTATATTGTTTTTACATTTATAGATTAATCTATAGATAAAGATTGAAGATGAGGAGGTAGAATAATGGATGATGAAAAAAGAGATTTAAATGAAATGATGGAGATAATAGAAGGTATAGATGCAGTGGTAGAAGATAGTGAGGAAAATTGTGAGGATGAAAAAGATAATTATAAAACTATGAATGAAGATATTTACAAAGAAAAGAAAGGAAAAAGAAAGAGGATATTATCATATTTAGCAGTTGCCTTAATATCTTCCCTCATTACTGGTTTAATATCACCTTATATAGCTATAAATTACTTATATGCAGATAAATTACCAGCCATAGAAGAAGAGGTTAGTAATGATAATGTGGTTTATAATATTGATGATAATAGTGTTAATGCAGTTTCTTTAGCAGCTAAAAAGGCGATGAGTAGTGTTGTGGGGATTACGACTAAACAAGTACAAAATTTTGGATTTATGTCTCAAGAAGTAGATGGAGTAGGCTCTGGGGTAATAGTAGATAAAAATGGTTATATACTTACTAACTCCCATGTTGTTGGAAATGGAAATGCAAAAGAGATTACTGTATTGCTTGAAAATGGAGATAAAATACCTGGGAAGGTATTATGGAATGATGGTTCTATAGATTTAGCTATAGTAAAAATAGAACAAAAAAATTTACCAGTAGCTACATTAGGAGATTCTGATAAATTAGAAATAGGAGAAACTGCCATAGCTATAGGGAATCCTTTAGGATTGGAATTTCAGAGAACTGTAACTTCTGGAATAATATCAGGGCTTAATAGATCTATTCAAGTAGATAGATATAATGTTATTGAAGATTTAATTCAAACGGATGCTTCCATCAACGAAGGAAATAGTGGAGGTCCTCTATTAAATAGCAAAGGTGAAGTAATAGGAATAAACACAGCTAAGATAAAGACGGCAGAAGGATTAGGATTTGCAATACCTATAAATATGGTAAAACCCATAATAGAACAAGTAGTAAAAGAAGGAGCATATAAAACTGTATTTCTTGGAATAACAGGAGTTGAAGTGGAATTATATGAAAGACAGCTTGGAGTAGAATTAATGGCAGAACACGGGGTTGTTGTAATTGAGATAGTACCAAAATCTCCAGCAAGTAAGGCAGATTTAAGAACTGGAGATGTAATAACCAAAATTGATGATGAAGAAATTCAAAATATGAATCAACTAAAAAAATCCCTTTATAAATATAAAAAAGGAGATAAAGCAAATTTAGGTATAGTTAGAAATGGTAGAGAAGAACAGGTGAAAATAGAATTTGATGTTTTGAAGTAATTGGGACAGTGGTGGGACAGTGAGAACCGTCCCTGCTGTCCCAAATTAATGGATTGAATCAATTTTATTATGATGATACAATTATAATAAAGATGTATTGGGAAGAATATATTTTAATGATTTGATTTGAGATTTTATGGAGGTGATTCTGTGTTTAAATCTCATGATTATGCTTATCAAATAGAAGTAACTGTAAATGCCGTATTCAATTGTGATAAATACGATATAGGTGGTATAGCTGATGCAAATTTTATAGAAAAGGATCCTTTTATTGCTATTGCATTAGTATTAGGGAATTTTTATAACAAAGTAGATATTAGTTATAGAGACAAAATAGATGGCTTTTTGGGAAAATACTATTTGGAAATGGGTAAAAGTATATCGGAAATTGGAGAGGAAAAGTTTAAAGAAATTATGAAGGATTTTAATGAGATAGTATCTACAATATAAAAGATTAAATTTTTATTCCGTACAAAAGCTGCCAAACGATGGCTTTAACTGGGTATGATATTTTTACAGATGAAAATTTAACAATTCAGTTCCTAAATATAGCCAAGAATAGTTAAGATAATATTAAAATATGAAAAAACAA
>NZ_DATHXO010000024.1:0-3226 GCF_035459645.1 Schnuerera sp. | reverse complement strand
CAAAGGATTTATCTCAATACTTCAGGAGTTTTTGCTTGGATTATTATAATACTTTTAATAGTAAAAGTATTGGAGTATCTATTATATGGGATGAAGTATTTATTAAATTGTAATAGATGGAAGTGATAAATTGGGATATAAAGTAAAAAACATAACAAAATACTATAATGATTTAAAAGTGCTAGAAAATATTTCTATTGACTTTGAACCAAAAAAGACCACTTGTATTTTAGGGCCTTCAGGTTGTGGGAAAACCACTCTTTTGAATATAATCGGAGGAATAACGGATAAAGATTCTGGAGAAATAATAGGTTTTCAAGACAAGGAGATGTCCTTTATTTTTCAAGAAGACAGGCTTATTGAATGGAAGAATGTAGAGGATAATGTAAGATTTGTATTAAAAAGAAAAATGTATAAAAAACAAATTGATACTATAATAGATAAATATCTAAAACTGGTTAACTTAGAAGAATACAAATATTATTACCCAAGGGATCTTAGTGGTGGTATGAGGCAAAAAATAAGTATTTTAAGAGCCTTTGCTTATCAATCAAAACTTCTTATAATGGATGAACCTTTTAAATCATTAGATATAAATAGCAAGCAAATTGTAATCGAATTTTTCAAGGAATTACGAAAGATAGAAAAAAGAACTTGCATTTTAGTAACCCACGATATAGAAGAGGCATTGGACTTATCTGACAAGATAGTAATATTTTCAGATAAACCTACTAAGGTGAAGAAGATTATAGATAATATTTTTACTGTTAGCGGAAATTTTGAAGATAAGATGAGAATAAAGAAATTAATAGAGAGGGAGCTAACAGATTATAATATTTCTAATCATCTCCCCTCATAATGATTAACTTAATTTATTAGTATTTGAAACCAATATTTATCATCACTAAGATATAAAAGAAGTATTACATTAATTCTCTTGCCAATACGACTCCATTTACGCTGGCTTGCATTAATCCTCTTGTTATTCCTGCTCCATCTCCACCAACATATAGACCTGGAATATTGGTTTCAAATTTGCCATCGGTTACTACTTTATTAGAATAGAACTTAACCTCTACACCATAAAGCAACGTTTCATCACTAGCAAGACCAGGAGATACATGATCCAATGCTATTAACATGTCGTCAATACTTTTAAGGATTCTATAGGGAAGTACAAGACTTAAATCTCCAGGGACTGCGTCCTTTAAAGTTGGGGTTATATTATTTCTGTAAAGCCTTTCTTCGGTAGTTCTTCTGCCTCGTTTATAATCTCCATACCTTTGAACCAATACTTTGTTACCAGAAAGCATATTACCGAGTTTAGCAATATGCATACCATATTCAATAGGAGAGTTAAAAGGTTTTGTAAAATGTTTTGTTACCAATAATGCAAAATTAGTATTATCAGTTTTTAGTTCATCAGATTTATAACTGTGACCATTGACTACGGCTAAATTACCATCATAATACTCAGTAGATACTTCTCCACCAGGATTAGAACAAAAAGTTCTAACTTTATCATCAAAAGTAGGAGCATAGTAAATAAGCTTGCTTTCATACATTGCTTCATTTATCTCTTCCATAATTTCATTTCTAGTTTCCACCCTTACACCTATATCTACATCTCCAGTTTCGGTATCAATATCGTGTTTTAGACAAAGATTTCTTAACCAGTCTGACCCTTCTCTGCCAACAGATATAACTACTTTGTCTGAATAATATTTTTGTTCTGCTATAACTCCTTTAATATTTTTATTTTCATCAAGAATAATATCTTCAACAGGATTTTTAAAACTTAAATCTATACCAAGATTCTTTAAGTGGTCTTCTATCCTACTATAAATATTATATCCTTCCTCTGTACCCATATGTCTTATAGGACATTCTACTAATTTTAAATTGCTTCTAATGGCTTTTTTTCTTATTTCTTGTATTTCATGTTTATTATCCAAACCATATATTTTATTATCTGCTCCAAAACTTAAATAAATTTCATCTACATAATCTATTAATTTTTTAGTTTCTTCATATCCTAAATATTTTGGTAAATTTCCACCTACATCTGGAGATAAGGATAGTTTTCCATCAGAATAAGCCCCAGCTCCTGCAAAACCAGTAGTAATATTACAAGGTTTACAATTAACACATATTCCTGTTTTTCGTTTAGGACAGATTCGTTTTTTCATAGAATTACCTTTTTCAAGTATTAAAATTTTTTTATCTGGGTTCAATTTTTTTGATTCCAATGCTGTAAATATGCCACAGGGGCCAGCACCTACAATTATAATATCATAGTTCATTTTCTAACCTCCTCAAGGTTTAGCTTTTAACCAATGTATATGATACACTATTTTTAGTAAGAATGCCACCAAATAACAATTTTAAATATGTTAATTATCATTTTAATAAAGAGTCTTCTAGTATATTTATTTTTAGAATTTTTATGGTATTTCTATCAAAATCTATTATTTTTTCATCTCTCATTTTGGTTAATTCTCTAGACAAAGAAGGTCTTGGGATATTCAACAATTCTGCCATCTTTTTCCTGGTATAAGGGAAGTATAAAATAGTCTTATTTTGTTTTGTATATTCAGATAATAAGAAATTGGAAATTTTCTTCCTAAGACTATCTTGAGATAAATTGGATATTCTATCATTTAACATAAGTATTCTATCAGATAATACTGATACAAAATTAATCAATATTGTTGAATTTAACATTGAAAGATTTATAATATCAATTTTTTCAATATACATTATTCTGGAAGATTCTATAGCAGTTATAGTTGCTGGATAGGTGTGTCTATCAGAAAAAACTAGAGACTCTCCAAATATATTGCCTTCTTTAAAATTATTTATGGTTGTAACTTGACCAGATGGAAATATTTTTTGGATTTCCACCTTGCCTTTTAAAATAATACCAAGACTATTGCAATCATCACCTTCTATAGCTATTACTTCATCTTTATCATATTCAATAATTTTATATGGTATTTGTTCCAATATATTAATGATTTTTTCTTTGTTTATATTTTTAAATAAAACACATTTTGCTAATTGCTCAATATATTTTTTCAATTCTTTTACCTCCAATAAATAAATCAAAAGCTTATCTATAATTTATTTTAATATATTGAATGAATTCTAGCAACGTAATAGTATTAAAATTAGGAATATGTGAATCCCAAAATTATAAATTTAAAATCCATTAATTTTTTTAAAA
>NZ_DATHXO010000023.1:0-2187 GCF_035459645.1 Schnuerera sp. | reverse complement strand
CTTATCAAATTCATTATCTTCTGGATATAGAAAATTTAATGTATTATCTTTAGGAAATATTGTTGTAACTTGTCCATAAAAACCACCAATAGCACCATGCACCATGGGAATATCTAATTGTGATGCACTCAATTGGACGATTTTTCTAGTTTTTATATTATCTAAGGCGTCAACAATTACATCATGATCTTTAAGAAGAGACAAAGAATTCGATTTATTTAGCATAATATTTTTGACTTTTACATTTATATGAGGGTTAACCAGTTTCATTCTTTTTCTAGTTTCTTCAGATTTACTCAAACCTATATTTTGTGTATGGCATACTAATTGTCTATTTAAATTTGTTTCATCAAATATATCATAGTCGATTGCGGTTATATGGCCAATACCAATTCTGCCTAACATTTCAATTATGTAACCACCTAATCCACCACAACCAACAACGCAGACATTGCTATTGTTTAATCTTTCCATTTCTTTGGCTGACAATGCTTCCATATTCTTCAAATATCTTTTCATTGTATCACCTACCTAAATATAATAAAGCGCAAAAGATTCACATAATATATTTATGTGAACCTTTTTGATGTTATCACTTCTTTTTAGTTATCTTCTACAATCTTTTTAATTCTCCCAAGACCTTTATCAATGTTTTCCATAGATGTGGCATATGATAACCTTATATAATCATCATCGCCAAATCCTATACCAGGAATTACTGCAACTTTACCTTCATCTAAAAGAACTTTAGCTAGGTCTAATGAATCATTTATTTTAGTATTTTTAATAGTTTTTCCTTTTATTTGAGTAATATTAATCATTATGTAAAATGCTCCCTTTGGTTTTTTGCAACTAAGTCCTTTTATTGAATTAATTTTTTCAGCCATAAAGTTTCTTCTTTTTTCAAATTGTTTTTTCATTTCTTTAACACTATTTTGGGTTCCTAGTAAACCTTCAACACTGGCATATTGTGATATAGAGCAAGGATTAGAAGTTGTATGACTTTGAATATTGTTCATTATTTTTGCAACATCTTCATGGGCAGCTGCATACCCAATTCTCCACCCAGTCATAGCATAAGCTTTAGACATACCATTTATTACAATAGTAAGTTTATTAATGTCTGGGTTAATTGAAGCTATACTTATATGTTCACCATCATATACTAGTTTTTCATATATTTCATCAGAAATTATAAATACATTATTTTTTACAGCCCATTCTGCAATCTCTTTTAATTCTTGTTCATTATATATAGCACCTGTTGGATTGCTAGGACTATTTAATATTAAAGCTTTGGTTTTATTGGTTAAAGCTTTATTTAAGTCTTCAATTCTAAATTTGAAGTCATTCTCTTCCTTGGTTTCAATATATACTGGTTGACCTCCAGATATCTTAATCAATTCAGGGTAACTTACCCAATAAGGTACACTAATTATTACTTCATCACCTGGATTAATAATTGCCATTAGTGCATTATATATGGAGTGCTTAGCTCCATTAGATATAATTATATTACTTGGGGAATAATAAAGGTTATTTTCAGATTTAAATTTTTTACATATAGCTTTCTTTAATTCAATTATTCCAGAAGCAGGAGTATATCTAGTCAACCCTTCGTTTATAGCTTTAATACCTTCATTTCTAATATTCTCAGGGGTATTAAAGTCAGGTTCACCTGCACCAAAACTAATTACATCCACACCATCAGCTTTCATGGCTTTTGCTTTTGCAGTAATTTCTAAAGTTACTGACGGAGAAATTTTTAATCCCTTTTCTGATAAATTTAGATTCATAATAATGCCCTCCTATATCTTATAATTTTACTACAGGTTTTAAAAACGCATTTATTGTATTGGTTAAAGTAAAACTTTTTTCTATCATTTTTTATTTGAATTCATATATATTATAATTTCATTCCATATATATCTTTTAAAACATTTTGCACAATAGAAAGAGAATCTTCAAAGCTTGTTTTATGTTGCAATAAGATTGTTTGATAATGCCTATAACCACTGTCTGTTAATCTATACCTTCTTATAGATCTTTTATTAGGCTCTTGCCACCAACCAGTAACATAACCTTCTTTTTCTAATTGGCGCAAAAGAGGATAAACCATTCCCGGACTTGGTTCCCATTTATTGTTTAATCTATTTTTGATTTCTTCTATTATTTCATTACCATAAT
>NZ_DATHXO010000022.1:0-9057 GCF_035459645.1 Schnuerera sp. | reverse complement strand
ATATAAAATGAAAAGGTATATCCAATATAAACATTAGATTTCTTGGATTTAGCAATGTTTTAATACTATCCCCTACAGCTCCTAATTGATTAAACTGTTTTATCATACTTATAGATGGTAAAGAATTAAAATAACTATAATACATAACATCTACAAACATAATAGAAGATATTATAATATATAATGAAAATCCTAAAGTTCTTTTATTCTTTAATTTGCTTAAGTATATAATAGAAAATAATAATGAGGTTATGAGTATACTAGTTAATATAATTACAGACTCATTGTATTTTATATTTGTTATATCCATGAATAATAAAATTTTCCATATTAATAGTACTGCGAATAACATTTTTACTCCTCCAATTAGATAAATATTTTGATATAATATTAATTTACACCAATATAGATTTCCTTGCAAGTTTTTGAAAAATTCATAGGTAAAATGTTGGAAATATGCTAAAATGGTTGTATAATATATAAGATTATCTTAAAAATAGGTCAGTCTTAATATTATATTACGATAAAAGCATGGGATAGAGCCTGGCCTAAGCTTTAAAAGAAAGGAGATACTCTATGAGATTCAAAACAAAGGATTTAGTTACTGCTGCAGTATTAATAGCTATTGGTATTATACTTCCTACTATAGTACATATATCAGGGATTAATGGAGCTATTTTTCTTCCTATGCATATACCGGTATTGATTTCTGGACTAATATTAGGTTCTTCATTAGGATTGATTGTAGGAATTATATCCCCTATACTTAATCATTTTTTAACTGGAATGCCTCCAGTGCCTATTGTATGGATTATGTTGGTAGAATTAGCAGTTTATGGTCTTATATCTGGTTATCTTTACAGGAAAATCAAAATGACCTTAACGCCTTCTTTAATTTTTAGTATGATAATCGGTAGAATAAGTGCAGCTTTGGTAATATTAATTTTGGGAACATTTTTTGCTCTACCAATGCCTCCTTTAGGTCCTTATATAAAGGGAATGACTATCACAGCTATCCCTGGAATAATTATTCAAATTCTACTTATTCCTACTATAGTAAGAGCTTATGAAAAGAATAGGTAAAGAATAAGTTCTCTTTTTGGTGCCAGGCACCAAAAAGAGAACTTATTCTAATCAACTTTATATTTCGATACGGTTCTTCTCAGTTCAATTTGTTTCTTAAATAATTGTCTGTATATGGCATCCCTTTTGGTGTCTGGGATATTGGTATAATGGAAATCAAAGTATTTATAAGGGCCGAAATTATAACTTTTTACTATACTTCCTGTAATATCAAGATCAAATTCTTCAAATATTACCTTTATTTTTAAAGGTTTCCCATAAGGCATATCCTTTGCTATATTATTATGTAAGCAAAAGGATAATGCATCTCCACCTATTCTTGTAATCTCTATTGGTGTTTTTCTATTGTCATCAGGCCAGTTTAATACGCCTTCTAAATTCCAAAGGAGATTAAATGTATTAGGAGATGGTATTAATTTAATAGATGAGATATAGAAAATATTGTCTATTAAATCCTCCAGCTTTACTTCGTAATAGCTAAGATTGTTTAAATTCTTCATTACCATTTCCACATCAGTTATTTTAGATAATTCGATTTTTTCTAGTGTTGATTCTTTTGTAGGTTTAAAGATATAATAGTTATTCATATTAACTAAACTGCCTTCAACAATTATAATTTCTTCTTCTTGATTAACGATTAAAGAGCTTAGTCCAATAGTATTTAAATGAGATTCATCTAATTGTTTCTGGGCTTTAGTCAGTCTTTCCACCATTATTTCTACTAATTGAGGATGAAACTGTTTCCCTTTGTTTCTATATAATTCTCTAATAACTGCATTTATTGGTTTGGCTTTACTATAAGGTCTATCGGTTAACATAGCATCTATAGCATCAGATATGCCAATTATATAACTTTTCAAAGGTACTTCTTCTTTTTTTAATCCTATAGGATATCCTTTTCCATCATATCTTTCATGATGATATTTGACTATTTCAGGAATATCCTCTAATCCCTCTATATGACCTAATATATTTTTGACTATTTTTTCACTATATAACGAATGTCTTTTGACTATTTGGTATTCTTCTTCAGTCAATTCAGCTGCTTTACTTAGCAATTTAGAATCTATCATAGATTTTCCTATATCGTGCAATAGACCTGCAAATGTCAATTCATTTAATTCATCTTTAGAAAATCCTAGTTCCATTCCAATTTCTTTACACCAATTAGCTACATTATAACTATGGTTCGACAAATATGGATCCTTATGTCCTAAAATATCTATAAAAATCTCCATTAAATTAATAGCATCCGATATCTGTTCCATTCTTGCTAAGCATAATGTAAGTAATTTAGAAATATCTGAAATTTTCTCATTTATATCCTTATCTTCTGAAAAAAAGCTGTAAGGAAATTCTTTATATGTAGTTGACCCTAAATAAAGATAGCCTATTAATTTCATAGATAAATCTTCAACATTATCGTATTTAAATATAGGAATGAAAACTTCCGAATTGATATTTTCTAATAGAAGAGGTAACCGTCCATGGTAATGATTTTCTACTATATCTTTTTTATCTATTAGTTCATTTATAGAGTCGTATTGTCTTTTATTCAAAAATAACGTATGGGGAATCATATTTTCATTGAATTCTTTTTTCTTAGTGCTTATCCCTCTTACAAAAGCTATATTTCTAGAATCATTAAAGAGAAAAGATATACATATATCATAGTCTAATAGCTCAATAATTTGCTTTTGCTTTCTTTTAATTTTGCATTCAGTAGTATTAGACTGGCTTTTAATCCATTTACTAGTATCAAAATCTAATTTTACTGACATACAATTACCCCCTTCACTTTAGTAAAATTAGTACTTTAGTACTGTGCCTTATAGGTCTATTATACTATATATTCCTTATTTCTACAATCTTTAATCTTTTTTGAGCATATAAATGTTAAAATATAAAAAACCTCCTAATCTGTTCTCAAAAAGAACTAGATTAAGAGGTTGATTTTATAATAATTCTATAAATTTGTTGTTTTTTAATATATTCATATATTGGATAAGTCTCTCGTATAAAGGTTCTGCTTCTTCTTTGAATTCATCTTTTACTAATTGAGATATTTGATAGATAGTTTTTTGTCCATCTATTTCCTTCCATATGAAAGAACCCATATTATCCAAATCTATTCTATATTTGTCTGGGGTGAAAAATAGTTTTCTAACTATCTTTTCAAATAATGAATCCCTATATAATATTATTTGAACTAATCCATCTTCCTTTTCTTCCCAATGGATTTTATCGGATTTTTTTGGTATATAGTCTAGATAGTTTTCTTCTTTTTTCTTTTTATTAAACATATTTCTCCCCTATTATTTTTCTATCTTAGCATAGAAGGATTTCTTTATTAATAGATATGCTAATCCTGCAAAGAATACTAAAGAACCCCATTGCCCTAATACATTGTTTCCAAAGGCAATTTTTCCTGCTACAGTTGTATCTCCTATTGGTATTATAGCCAATATAGCTAATAGTATTCCTATTAAACCTTCTCCTGCTATAAGACCAGAGGAGAATAATACTCCACCATCAATCCTTTGTTTAAGAATATCTTGGTCTTCTTTTCTCTTTTCAAGTATTCCTCTAATAATTCCACCAACCATAATTGGCGTACTTAAATGGATTGGTAGATATAATCCTACTGCAAAAGGCAATATCTGTATACCTAGTAGCTCTACAACTACACCTATACCTATTCCTGTAAAGATTAGAGCCCAAGGTAAGTTTCCACTCATTACTCCTTCAATAACTAATTTCATTAAGGTTGCTTGTGGTGCTGGTAATTCTGATGAACCAAATCCCCAAGCTTTATTCAGTAGTAAAAGTACAAAACCTATTGCTAAAGCTGAAGCTACTGCACCTATCAATTCACCATATTGTTGTTTTCTAGGTGTTGCTCCAACTAAGAAACCAGTTTTCAAGTCTTGGGACATATCCCCTGCCATAGCTGCTATGATACAGATTACTGAACCTACAGCTAAAGCACCAATCATACCATCTTCACCATCAAAACCTATAGACTTGAATATTATAGCAGTAATTAACAATGTAGCTATGGTCATTCCTGATACTGGGTTATTACTACTACCTACTAAACCTACAAGTCTTGCAGATACTGTTGCAAAGAAGAATCCAAATATTGCTATTATCAATGCTCCTGGGATTCCAACAGGAATAAATGATGTTGCCCCAATGAATACAACTATAACTAAAATTCCAATCAATGCTATTTTAACTGACATATCTTCATCTGTTCTAAGAGTTGAAGATGTACCTGTAGTACTTTTTAATCCTCCCATAGCTTCTTTAAAGGTTCTAACAATCAAAGGTAGGGATTTAACTAAGCTTAGGATACCACCAAAGGCAACTGCCCCTGCACCAATATATCTAATATAGTTGTCCCATATTTCCCAATAACCTAATTGCATTAATGGGTCGGAAGCCGGATAAATTATATCTGGTATAAATTGTCCTAAATGAGTAATCAATGGTATAAGAACTAACCAACCAAGCACAGCTCCTGATAACATATAAGAAGATATTTGTGGACCTACTATGAAACCTACTCCTAATAGAGCTGGTAGCGTATCCATACCTATTGCTGCACCTTTGTATCCTGGCAATGCCCACTCTATTTCTGAAGGGAATAATTTAATACCATCAGTAATAAATTTAAATGCTGAACCTATTCCTAAACCTTTAAATACAGTTTCAGCTTTTGAACCTCCTGTTTCTCCTGCTATTAATACTTCTGCACAAGCAGTTCCTTCAGGATAAGGAAGTACTCCATGTTCGTTTACGATTAATGCTTTTCTAAGAGGAAGCATGAAAAACGCTCCTAGAATTCCTCCTGCTAATGCGATAATAATAATCCTTATTAAACTAGGCTCTGCCATGCCAAGTTCTTGGGACCAGATAAATAAAGCTGGTAAAGTAAAGATTGCTCCTGCTGCTAAGGATTCTCCAGCTGAACCTATGGTTTGCACCATATTGTTCTCTAGGATAGATTCCCTTTTCATTATTCCACGGATAATGCCCATAGAAATTACCGCTGCTGGTATAGATGCACTGATGGTCATACCAACTCTAAGACCAATATAAGCGTTAGCAGCACCAAATACTATAGCCATAAGAATGCCAATAATAATTGCTGTTAAAGTAAATTCAGGCATTACTTTATCCGCTGAAATATAAGGTTTAAATTCTTGCATTTGTTTTTCCACTTGGTAACTCTCCTTTCTTTTTTTATTTTTATATATACTTTAATTATAGTTTTTTTATTCTCAATTGTCAAATTAATTCAAATTTTATATTTTATTACATTAAATCACCAAAACACTATAGCTTTAAATCGATAAATTAAAATAGCAACCAGAGCATATCTATTGCTCGGTTGCTATTTTATAAAATTAAATTTTAATTTTACACCATATTCCTATTTACCATTTCTGTTACTATGAAACTAGCCACATCTTCAGCAAAAGTTCCTGTTCCAAATCCTGCATCATAGCCTAGTTCTTTGGCTAATTCATGGGAAATTCTTGGGCCACCACAGGTTAAAATTACTTTGTCCCTTATTCCTTCTGCTTCTAATAATTCTACTAGTTCAGTTAAATTTGGTATATGAACATCTTTTTGGGTTACTACTTGAGATACTAAAATGGCATCTGCATTTAATTCTATGGCCTTAGCTACTAGTTCTTCATTCAAAACTTGACTGCCTAAATTATATGCTTCTATTCCTTCGTATCTTTCTAGACCAAAATGGCCTGCATAGCCTTTCATATTCATGATAGCATCTATTCCCACAGTATGAGCATCGGTTCCAGTACAGGCTCCTACTATTACAATATCTCTTTTAATATTATCTTTTATATATTCCTCTACTTCTTCTTTGCTCATTATGTCTAAATCTACTTTTGGCACTTCTATTTTAGTATAATCTACTGTATGGACTGATTTACCATAGAGTATGAAATAGGTATATCCTACTAAATCCTTAGAATATACTACAGAAGGCTCCTCAAGACCCATTTTTTTTGCTAATTGACGGGCTGCTTCATTGGCCTCGTCTCCATAGGGTACTGGTAAAGTAAAGCTAAGTTGTACCATTCCGTCGTTTAATGTATCACCATAAGGTTTTATTCTTGTTAAATCTACCATTATTTTCCACCTCCAACCATCAGTTGAATAAATGGATTAAAATATCCTGAATCCTTTTTAGCTACTCCCTCTAATCCTTTACCACCTGTTCTCTGTCTTTTAACTCCTCCAAATCTTCCTTGTTCTATGGTTGAAAGCAAACCTTTTTCTGCTATTTCATTTAGTAATTCTTCTGCATTTTTTAAAACAGTATGAGCTCTACTTTGGATTATACCACCGTCTTTGAAGCTAATTTCATTGCCTAAATCCTTTACATTGTTGAATATATACTTTGCATTTTCTATGGATAAATATCTATCATGTAAATGAGGAGTATGGATAGCTTCTGTTAACATTCCAAGTAGTTGTATTCCTTGGTTAGTCATAATGGCCACTAGATTAAATAAAGCATCTTGTATATGTCCTTTGAAAATATTTCCTGTCATATACTTAGTTGGAGGCATATATTTTAGTGGTGCATTGGGAAATATCTCCCTAGCCATTTGAGCTTGAGCTAATTCATACAAGAAACCATTTTCCAATTCTGGATCCATTTCAAATGCATGACCAAGACCCATCTGTTCTTCTGGAATACCTGCTTTTAATGCAAATTGTTCATTTATAAATTGAGAAGCCAATACGGTATGGGCAGCCTCTACTGCATCATCTGTTGTAAGATAGTTGTCCTCACCTGTATTTATAATTATGCCTGCATAACCATTGATTACTCTGGAAAAATATTGATCTATTAAAGTCCTTTGCATATTAATATCTCTAAATAAAATTCCATAAAGGGCATCGTTTAACATCATATCTAATCTTTCCAATGCACCCATGGCAGCTATTTCTGGCATACATAATCCAGAACAATAATTACAAAGCCTTATATAGCGGCCTACTTCTTCTCCTACTTGGTCTAAGGCTTTTCTCATCAATTTAAAGTTTTCTTGAGTTGCATAGGTTCCCCCAAAGCCTTCAGTTGTTGGTCCATAGGGTACATAATCTAATAGACTCTGGCCTGTAGTTCTTATAACTGCAATTACATCAGCGCCTTGACGTGCTGCTGATTTAGCTTGTTCTATGTCTTCATATATATTTCCTGTTGCTACTATTACATATAAATATGGTTTTTTTCCTTCTCCTAAAGTATCAATTAGTTCTTCTCTTTTTTGTCTATTATTTTTTATCTTTTCTACCTTTTCCTCAGCTATTTTATATATAGTTTCTTTAATAGTTACTTCATTAGCTGCTGGTAAACGAGTAATATCCAATTCTCCTCTAGCTACTTTTTCTGCTATTTCCTGGGGACTATCCTTCGTTTGAATTATAGCATTACCCAACCAATAGGCTATTCCTCTTTCCAGTCCCCCACCTTCTTTTATATTGTCTACTAATACATTTGGTAGAGGTTTGTCTATTTCATCCACACCATCCACTCCCAATAATCGAGCAATGGTTCTTTCTGTGGAAGTAGTGGTATGTTCATCTATAAATTTTTGTACGTCATCAGCAATTAATTTAGCTGCATTTCTTGAACTATGGATTAATTTTTGATCAAGATTTAATTTGCTCAAATACATCACACTCCTTTTTTCAGTTGATAGTGGATAGGGTCTAGCTTTTAGGGCTGAGATTCTTCGGCTTTGCCTCAGAATGACACTGCGCCCCTGTCATACTGAGAATATGAGCCTTAGATTCTTAGGCTTTGTTTTAGAATGACACTGCGCCTCTGTCATCCTGAAAATATGAGCCTTAGATTCTTAGGCTTTGCCTTAGAATGACATTGTGCCCCTGTCATACTAGAAATATGAGCCTTAGATTCTTCAGCTTTGCCTCTGAATGACACTGCGCTTCTGTCATCCTGAGAATATGAGCCTTAGATTCTTCGGCTTTGCCTCTGAATGACACTGCGGCTCTGTCAAACTGAGGCTAGCAGTATTAGATTACCCTCGAAGGATCTCTTTTCGTCTTTTATGAGGAATACAAGTGCCCTAATTGTCAATTAATTTAACTGCTTTTTCAATTATTTCAGGGTCTAGGCCCATTATTCTAGCTATATTTAGGGCGTCCTTGGGGACTGTTTTGGTTTTGTCCACAGTTCTTAGACGATAGTCCATGAATTTATTTATTATATTAGTTTTTTGTTCGTCCAGATTTTTTAATTTTGATTTTAATTCTTCTAATTCCATATTAGAAAGGCCTATTACTTGTAGATGGACTACTTTATCCATATTCCCAATATTATCATAATGGGTAGTAAGCATAGTTATTGAATTTTTATCTAATAAAAACTCAACTACTGCTTTTGATATGGCATAGCCTTCTTCCGGATTAGTACCATTGGCTAGTTCGTCTATCAATATTAGACCCTTATTATCTGCTATTTCTATAGCTTCTTGAATAAGTTTGATTTCTCCTCCAAAGGTGCTTAACCCTTTATCTGTTGATTGAAGATCTCCTATGGAAGCTTTTATGAAATTATTTAAACCTAAAGTCATCTCCTTAGCTGGAACTAATAAGCCATGTTGTGCCATTGCAGTTAATAAGCCAACTAATTTTAAACTAACGGTTTTACCTCCCATATTTGCTCCTGTAATACAAGTAACTCCTTCTTTAAGTTCTAAAGTTATGGGAGTATATTTTAATTTATTTTTATTTAAGGATTCTTCTACTTTTGGATGTCTTCCATCTATTATATTTATAGAATGGTCTTTGGTTATTTTTGGCTTAACCCCATTTATTTTTACCCCAAAATAAGCTTTTCCTAGTACAAAATCTATTTTCCCAATGCTGGATATATTTTTATAAAGAATTTTATTTTTTCTGCCT
>NZ_DATHXO010000021.1:0-8026 GCF_035459645.1 Schnuerera sp. | reverse complement strand
AAATCCATAGAAGTATGAATTCTTCCTATACTATTTAAAAGTTTATCATTTAAACTTTGAACACCTATACTTAATCTATTGATTCCATATTCTTTATACAATTTTAATTTATCTTTAGTTATAGTACCGGGATTAGCTTCTATTGTTATTTCTTCTATTTTATCTGTTTTAAAAGACTTATAAATATGCTCTAATATCTTAGCGATATACCTCTCACCTATATAAGATGGTGTTCCTCCTCCTATAAATATAGTCTTAATAGAATATTCTTTTAATAATTCTTCATAGTCCTTTAATTCTTTTATTAAATAATCTATATATTCATCAATTTTATTATTTAAATTAGGAAAAGATACGAAATCACAATAATAACATTTACTACTGCAAAAAGGAATATGAATATATAATCCTAAATCTTTCAATAATATTCTTCCTCTCATAATTTAAATAAATTCAATGCACACTTAAGTGTGCATTGAATTTATTCGTCATATTTTAGTACAGCTAAAAAAGCCTCCTGAGGTATTTCTACAGAACCAATTTGTCTCATTCTTTTCTTTCCTTCTTTTTGTTTTTCTAATAGCTTTTTCTTTCTTGTAATATCTCCACCATAACATTTTGCTAATACATCTTTTCTTAAAGCACGTACAGTTTCTCTAGCAATTATTTTGGAACCAATAGTCGCCTGTATAGGAATAGCAAATTGGTGACGTGGTATTTCATCTTTTAATTTTTCAGCAATGTTTCTTGCTCTTTCATAAGCTTTTTCTTTATGAACAATTATAGAAAAAGCATCTACCAACTCTCCATTAATCAATATATCTAATTTAACCAATTCAGATTCTTGATAACCTTTAAGTTCATAATCTAAAGATGCATATCCTCTTGTCCTTGATTTCAATGCATCAAAGAAATCATAGATTACCTCATTTAAAGGTAAATCATAATGCATAACAACTCTAGTTTCTTCTAAATACTCCATATTTATAAATATACCACGTCTATTTTGACAAAGTTCCATTACAGCTCCGACATAATCTGTTGGAGTCATTATGGAAGCAGAAACTATAGGTTCTTCCATATATTCTATTTCTGTTTCATCAGGTAAATTGGTTGGGTTTTGTATAGATAATATTTCTCCTGACTTAGTCATTATCTTATATATTACACTAGGAGCTGTAGTTACAATATTTAAATCAAACTCCCTTTCCAATCTCTCTTGAATAATTTCCATATGAAGTAAACCTAAAAATCCACATCTAAACCCAAACCCTAAAGCAACCGAAGTTTCAGGCTCAAATATTAAACTAGCATCATTTACTTGTAGTTTTTCAAGAGCCTCTCTAACAGAATTAAAATCTTCTCCTTCAGAAGGATAAATTCCACAATAAACCATAGGTACTACTTTTTTATATCCTGGAAGTGGGCTATCCGTTGGATTTCCGTGATCTGTTATTGTATCTCCTACCCTTGCATCTTTTACATTTTTTATGCTAGCTACTACATAGCCTACATCTCCAGCTTCTAATTTATCCACAGGTCTTTGCTTAGATGTAGTCACTCCTACTTCTGTTACTTCAAAATGTTTATTTGAAGACATCATTCTAATTTCCATACCAGGTTTTAGTATTCCTTCAAATACCCTTATGTAGGATACTACCCCTTTGTAACTATCATAATAAGAATCAAAAATAAGTGCTTTTAAAGGCGCTTCTTTATCACCTTTTGGTGCTGGAACTTTGTTTACAATTTCTTCCAATACCCCTTCGATATTTAAACCTTCTTTAGCTGAAATTAGAGGAGCTTCTTCTGCTTCTATCCCAATAACATCTTCTATTTCCTTTTTAACTTCATCTGGTCTGGCACTTGGTAAATCAATCTTATTGATAATAGGTACAATTTCTAAATCCTGTTCTAAGGCTAAATATACATTTGCAAGAGTTTGAGCTTCTATCCCTTGAGTGGCATCTATAATTAATACTGCACCTTCACAAGCTGCTAATGATCTAGAGACTTCATAATTGAAATCTACGTGTCCTGGTGTATCTATTAGGTTTAAAACATATTCTTTCCCATCTTTAGCCTTATAATCAAGCCTTATATTTTTCAGTTTTATAGTTATTCCTCTTTCCCTTTCTAAATCCATACTATCTAGAACTTGATTTTGCATCTCTCTAGACGTTAACAACCCAGTTTTTTCTATTAATCTATCGGCAAGAGTAGATTTGCCATGATCAATATGAGCAATTATAGAAAAATTTCTAATATTGGTTTGTTTAACATTCTGCATATCTTTCCTCCTTAAGATGTTACGATAACTCTAAACTATAATTATAGCAGAAAAACAAATGTAAGTAAAACAAAAGACCAGCATATACTGGCCCTTTTAATAATTTTTTTTAAAAATTTTCAAATCAATTAAATAACTCTCTCCAAAGAAATATAATTTTCTCTCTTTTAAATTTACACTAAAAATTACCGGATCTTTAAAATAGTCTAAATGAACAATGTTTGCATTTACTACTTTTATCCCAGATAAAAATATAGATAATGTAAATAAAATTATTATTAATTTTAAAAAAAAATTTCTTTTTCGTTTTTTTTGTTGTTTTTTTCTCTCTACTCTCGTATCCAAAAATACCACCCTAATTATTTTACCTAAAAGGGATTGGTTTTATACAATTATAGCTTTCCAAATCGATTATTAAAAGGAAAATATCTAAAATTTGTTATCCCTTTAATAGAATCTAGGTGTATACATCCAAAATATCTACTGTCTTTACTAGCTCCTTCATCCCTATTATCTCCCAATACAAAAACATGTCCATCTGGAACTTCCCAATAGTTTTCTCCATATATATGGGTATAGGCACCTTCTTCAATATAATTTTCTTCTAATACTTCCCCATTTAAATATACTTCACCGTCAATAATAGCTACTGTATCTCCTTCAAGACCTATTACTCTTTTTATATAATCTTTGTTCGATGCATCAGGAGCTTTTAAAACTACAATTTCTCCTCTTTTTGGTCCTGAAAAATATAAAGGTATCTTATTTGCAAAAAGTCTATCCTTTTCATATAAAGTTGGATACATAGAGTTCCCTAATACATAAGTAGTATTGAATATAAAAGTCTTTATTAATAGAGCAATTACAATAGCTAATAATATACTCTTAATCCATTCTATTGTTTCGCTTTTTTTAGGTTTATTATCTTCTTCCATTGAATTTCCTCCTCATCTTGTAAATATATTCTTATTATAGCATTTATTTAAACTAAAAAAAAGTTTTATTCTTGTATCTTGTCAATAGCTATACTCAAGATCTCCCCCAAAATCCTTGCAGTTTCCATGGCTTCTTCTACTGTGTTTAAGTTGTTTCCTACTTCTATTAAAGCCGAATAATCTGAAAGAAATTGATTGTATTTTCCAATAGGTTTTATCATAATCCCCGTACAAAGATTAGGGTAAAGAACATCCGTCACCGCTTTAAGATATTTAGCAAAACTTAATACTTCTTCTTTATTAGGTGAATCTGGTCCTATTACAAAAAAGAAAGTTGCTACTTCTTTACCATCTATTTCTATCTTAGATTTTTCTATTAGGTTTTTCATATTTTTAATAACTTCAGGGTCATTATGATCAAAACCATCTCTATGAATGTCTAATAAAACTTTGAAATTATTGTTATCCTCTAATTTTTTATTTACCGTCTTTAAAGATTCGGAATATGATTTATTATAAGAGGGTACATCATGATATTTAGTTACATGTTCTACTTTATGACCATTATTATCTAAAATTCTATATATAATTTCTCCTATTCTAATTACATTTAATTCCTCATCCATAGTATGATGCTGGTTATTATCTAAAGATGAATAGGATTCTGTACCATGAGTATGGTATATTAGTATATAAGGCTTATCTTTGTCGATTTTCAATGGTTTTATATTTAAAGGTTGTGGTATATCTGAAAGAGAATAATTGCCTTCAGAATCCTTAATTATAATTAAATTTTCATATTCTTCTAATCTATCAATAATAATAAAGTCTTCCGTTATTGATGGATTGTTTTCTATATCTATTTCTTCTATTTCATCACTATCAACCGATACTGGATCATTCTCTATAGAAAATATAGATGGAAATTGAGCTTTTAAAAAACTCTTAGCTTCATTTATTAAAGATAAATTGTCAGCAAAAGTTTCATCCCAATTACTGCTTATATTTTGCTGATTCTTATATAAATTAATCATGGAGCTTGTTTTACTAACAACCTCTATAAAAATTTCCCCATCCTTAAAATAGGATCTCTCCATACTAAAAACAGGTTCTGCTTTGTCAGCTCTTGCATTTATCAACATTGTACCTATATTGAATACTATAAGACATATTAATGCAAAAATTATATAGGTATTCCTACTATCCTTTCCTTTCATAAAAACACTCCTTAAATTAAGTATTCAATACATAGATTATATTCATTTTAAACTGCATATATGATAGTTGTTTTAAGGAGTGCATTTTCTATCTAATATACCTATTTACATCTTTTAAATCTATACCATGGTGAAGAGCCATATTTAGTCCATTTCCTATTATTATTGACAAATCATCTATAATTGAATCAATTTCTTTTGGTGTTACTACTACATTTGGCATAAAAGGTTCTAAAACTTCCTTTATAAGGTGGTATTTTTCTTCATTGCCTACCTGTTCAAGAGTAGAATAGAATTCTGTTCCTACCTTCGATACATTTTTCATAGAACCAATAATCAAATCCATCGTATCGTTTACCATTGTCACAGCATCCACAACTGTTGGAACTCCAACTGCTATTACAGGTACTCCTAAATAATTATTATTTAATCCTATTCGCTTATTACCAATTCCGCTCCCTGGGTTTATCCCTGTATCAGATATTTGTATGGTGGTACTGACCCTTTCCATTTTCCTTGAAGCTAATGCATCTATTGCAATGACTAAATCTGGCTTAGTTTTTTCTACTATCCCTTTAATTATCTCACCAGTTTCTATTCCAGTTAATCCCATAACTCCTGGAGAAATAGCAGCTACATTAGCTACTGTTTCGTCCTCTTCCTTATTATAGGCGATAAAAAACTGTCTAGTAACCAAAACTCGTTCCACAACCTTAGGTCCTAAAGCATCAGGAGTCACATTCCAATTGCCTAATCCTACTATCAAAGTTTTGGTGTTTTGTTTAACTATATCCATTCCTTTAATCTCTTTTGCTACAAGTTGACTTATTTCATCCTTTAAATCTTCATCTGTATTTTTTAACTTTGGTACATCAATAGTTATATAAATTCCTTTAGATTTACCTAAATGTTTTTCTCCTATTTCATCTAATATTTTTACCCTTGTAACAGTATAGTTATCACCACTATCTTCTTCTACCTCTACCCCAGGTACTTCCCCATCATTTTTCTCCTTATATATTTCCCTATTTTCTATCGCTAAATCGGTTCTTATTTGTATCAATTCATATTCCTCCTATTTATCGGTATTAATCTTATTCTTCTTCAATAGTTTAATTTTATGTATATTAAGCTTAATTATCCTTGCTTTTTATCCCTCTTCATGGTAAAATATCTTTTGTTAAGATTGGAGGAGGTGAAAGTATTGGCAAATATTAAATCTGCAGAAAAAAGAATCCGAACTACTAATAAAAAAACCGTTTTAAATAGAAGTAGAAAGTCTGAAATTAAAACCTATATTAGAAAATTTGATGTAGCTATAGATGACGGAAACCTTGATGAAGCTAGAGAATTACTTAAAATTATAGATAAAAAATTAAAGAAAGCAAGCCATAAAAATGTTATTCATAAAAATGCTGCTTCAAGAAAAGTTAGCGTTTTAACTAAAAGATTAAATAAAAAAATAAACGAAGCTGTATAAAATAAAACTTCGGCAATCCCGAAGTTTTTTATTTTCCCTAAATTTTAAAACATAAATTTGTTAACAACATTTCCAAGGCCAATCTATCGTTTACAGATGTAGATTTTATAATCTTATCTGTGTCTAAACAATGTAGCATAGCTCTCTCTAATTGAGGTATTGTAAAATTTCTACTTTGATTTGATATTTTTTTATACTCATATTCAGATAATTTCATTTTGCTATATACATCCCCTTCAGAATAACCAGTAAGTCTTAATACCTTATAATTTAACATATTCCTTAACTGTCTTACTATCATATGAAGTATAAACAACACCGGTTCGTTAGACATATACATTTCATTAAATAATCTTATGGCATTTTCACCATTTTTCTGACTTATACTGTTCAATAGGTTAAAAACATTCATCTCCAAAGGCTTAGCCATTAATAAATCTATAATTTCTTTTGTAACTTCTTCTTTGCTAGATAAGTAATTGGAGATTTTTATAATTTCATTTTCTAAATCATAAAGTGTTTTACTACGATTAGAATCGAAATAAGAAGATTGTTGTATGAAATAATTAATATCAGCCTTAGACATTTTTTTATTATTCTTTTTAAAACTATTTTCAATCCAAGTATCTAAGTCTTTGCCTCTTAGCTTAGTAAATTCGACTACTCCCCCTACTTTGTTTATCGATTTATACAGAGCATTAGACTTTTTAACATTATTTCCTTTTTCAACAAACAATAAGCATAGATAATCTTCTAGCTTTTCCACATATTTAGTCAATGGATTCTTCGATGGAGGTAAGTCCCAATCCGATGATATAGTTCCTTCTTCCTTTTTACTTTTAAATAAAGGTAGTTCTTTAATTATTACAATTTTTTTCTCAGACATAAAGGGAAGAGTTTCACATGCATTAAGAATAGTTTCAAAATCTATTTCTTTACCTTCTAAAATTACATAGTTTAAAGGTTCAAAAGATTTATCCACATAGATATCCTTTAAAACTTCCAATGTATAATCCATCAAATATTCTTCTTCACCATAAAATAAATATACTGGTTTCAATTCTCTCTTCTTGGATTTTTTAATAAATTCCTTGTAATTCAATTTTCTCCATCTCCTCCTTAGTCAGTATATATTTATTTATTATTTTATAAGAAAAAATAAAGTAAATCGTTAAAAAAATTATATATGGGCTATACCCTTTCATTATTTCCATTATACTCCACTTTTCTTTTATAAAGGGGGTAATCTTATATTCATCTTTGTTTAATCTAAGGTTTATCAAACCTTGTTCATCAGTTCTATATATTTGTATATTCTTATCTTTATACCTCCTAATTACCTCTTCATGTGGATGACCAAAATTATTATTTCTTCCTACAGAAATAAAGCCAAAATTAGGATTTAAAACATTTAAAAATTCGTCTTTAGAAGAAGTATTACTACCATGATGAGGTACCTTTAAAAAATCAATATCTGTGTTTATATTATATTGTACATTTTTTTCCCCTAATCCTTCAATATCTCCTGTAAACAAAATATTAGTATTGTAATAATTCAATAGTAAGACTAAAGATAAATCATTATCTGAAATATTTAAACTGCTCATCATTACATCATCAGGTCCAATTACAACAATATTTGTATTTCCATCGAGTGTAAGTTTATCTCCTCTTTTCAATAATTTGACTGGAATATCTTTTTCAAAAGCTTTTTGCCTTATCTGCTGATAATAAATATTATCTTCCCTTTCATATCCAAAGTATATATTTTCTATTATAATATTGTCAATTAAATAGGGTAAACTTTTACAATGATCAGCATCAAAATGGGAAATAAAAACTCCTTCAAGCTTAAAAATTCCTTCTTTCTCTAAATAAGGAAGAAGAATTCTTTCTCCTACATCAAAATCTCCAAATATATTCCCGCCAGTATCTATTAAATAATTCCCTTCTTTAGTCCTTAGTAAAATACTATCCCCCTGCCCTACATCTATAAAATCAATAGACAAGCTAGAATCAAAATTAATGAAAAAAGAATTTAATAAAATTAAAAACAAAAGATAAAAAACTATAGCTTTATTAACTTTCATACCAAAGCTTTTTA
>NZ_DATHXO010000020.1:0-4220 GCF_035459645.1 Schnuerera sp. | reverse complement strand
AATTCAAGTTTAATTATCGGAAATAGTAAGAATGTAAACATAATAGATGCTGATATTGTTATGCTTGCAGTGAATGAAACTGAATTAGGATAAAATATGTCCACGAATGTCTCATGATGTTCGTGGATGTTTGATTTTACTATTAATAGTAGCACTATTTATAATGACGATAGTCCATATATCATTGACTACTTTAAAGAATTGAAAGATTTATAGCTTTAAATAAAGTGAGGATGCAAGTATCATTTAATATGACGTTCAACACCCTGAGCTTGCTGGGATTTTACTTCCCTAAGTTTGTAAACAATACTTCTCCATAGCTTAATATATGCTCTAAGAATCCACTCCTATCATTATTGCTTTCTAGTAATATTGGTTCAATATTACTATCAATACTCCTTCTAATTTTATAAAGCCTAGCCTCTTTCTCTAGGAAACTCCCCTCAACCTCCTTTACTATTATGGCAATATCTATATCACTGTCTACATGATTGTTTCCTTTTGCATAGGAACCGTATAAGACTATTTTTTCTGGATTATATTCAGGAATAACTTCTTCCATGAATCTATTTATTCTTCCATAAATTTGTCTATTATCCATCTATAAAGCACCTCCGTATCTGAAAGAATTTTATTGCATCTCGTCTCTGTTAGTTCAGCAAATAACTTATCCTTTTGACTAGGGTATCTAGCTTCTATATTCAATGGTTCTAAAATGTCTATTATATCTTTCATATCTTCAGGAATACTATTATAAAAACCACCTTTTTGAGATAGTTTAACAAGACTATGGGTAAAGGGAGGAGTTTCTTGTTTTAAATAAACATAATATGCCTTGAATGCTTTCTCAATGGTTTGGTGTAGCATAAAACCCACATAAAGATATCTTTTAGCCTTTAACATAGCAATTGCAGTTTCAAAATCATATTGTGCCATTTCAAGCCAATAATCATATCTACTATCTTCCATTTAATCAACCCCTCCTAGAATTAATATATTACTGTTTCAATTATATCATACCACAATTTAGAGCATTTAAAACCTGTTATATCCAAGAATAAGCTAAAAACTAAGGAGGCTACACCAATACCTATCGATCATCAAAATATATCTTCATATTTTATTCTCCTATTTTTCTCTTCTATGTTAATTATACCATTAATTTAGTACCTTATTCAATATAGAAAACTATATAAATTTTTGAGTCAATAATTAAGCATCAAACATAAATTTTGTGTTTAAACAGAAAAAAACATCCCACAAGTATTTCTACCTATGAGATGTCTCGTTTTTAACTTATCTCCAAGTTTTCCCTAAAGAGACTAGGGAAAACCGTAGCGACCAAGTCGAGTAATATCTGGTGCCCTTGCCCTATTTTATTCTTCTAAGTATTATTTCCTCATGTTTAGATACTTCTTCTTCAATCCTATCTAATTTATCAGAATTTTGTTTGTGACCATCAAATAGGGCATCTATCTTAGGCATAACTTCATGGTCTATTTTAGTATTTGTTTTTTTCACTTCATATTTTACTTCCCTAAACCCTTCTTGCATTTCCACTTTCATTTCCTGCATTTCGCCGTACATCTTTGTCATAAATTCAAATAACCGCTCATTTGTTATATCCTTACTCATTCCGATTCCCTCCACATATAAGCTATATTTATTATATCATTAATTTAGCACCTTATACAATATAAAAAAATGGGACAGCGAGAACCGTCCCCGTTGTCCCTTAATAATATATATATTATTACCAGCCAATGAATAATAATTCATTATTATTTTGAAGCATCCCTAAGTAAATAAGGATGCTTCATTTTTATTAATTATCTTTTAATTTTTCGATTATTTTCTTCAAAAATACAGGTAAATCTTTAGGTGTTCTAGAAGTAATTAAATTTCCATCCTCTACTACTTCCTCATCTAGATAATGGGCTCCTGCATTTATTAGGTCATCTTTTATAGCAAAAAAGGAAGTAACTTTTCTACCTTTAAGATTGCAAGACGATGTCATCATCCATGGCCCATGGCAGATTGCAGCTATTAGTTTATTCTCTCTGTCCATATCTTTTACAAAATCTACTGTAGATCTACATCTTCTCATATAATCTGGAGAGAACCCACCTGGAATTATTACTCCATCATAATCCTTAGCTGATACTTCTTTAGATGAATGGGTACTTTTTTCACTTAGACCAGTTTTTGAAAAATAATCAGTTTCTTTTTCAGTCCCTATTAAATGAACTTCATACCCTTCCTCTAATAACCTATAATAAGGATAAATCAACTCTCTTTCATCAAACATATTTTCTATTAATATAGCTATTCTCTTCATTATTATCCCCTTTCTATAGTGTTTAATCTTTCTATATTATAGCTACCCTATTAAACCATATATTAAAACAGTATTTATTATACACTTTTCCTTCATCATAATATTGGACCTAGAATATCATAGTTCACAGTTGTGTACGTAATTTCCCATGCCCACAAGTAAAAGCTTTTATTTCCGTCCAATATACAAAAAGTGTTCACTTGCACCTATAAGGTTTTCATCCCTGCTTAATTGATATCCTATTTCTAACCATTTTCTATATTCTCCTTCTTCTAACATATTAATCTCATTTTCTTTGGAACCTAGAATATTCTCTACACCAGCAAATGCTAGTTCAGTTAGTCCAAAACTATTCATTAAATCCTTGGCCTCTTTATAATCAATAAAGTATGCTGTTGTGAATCCTTTATCTCCTATATTTACTCCATTTTTTAGATACCCTAGTAATTCATCTACAGATTCAATCGGATATACTCCTTTTAGATAATCTTGTATCGGTGCATAATTAGAAATGAAAGAAGCAACTATAATTCCATTTGGTTTTAATAATCTCAAAGCTCCTTGAACGGCAGCTTTTCTATCAGATTTTCAATTAAATGGTATAAGGGCCTCATTAAAAGAATAACATCATATTTTTGTTCATATTGCTCTAGTTCCAATGCATTTCCATGGATATAGACCTCTAATGTTACGTTTTTCTCTCTTGATTTTTCTTTTGCAACTTCAATATTCCGTTTTGACAAGTCTAATAATGATACCTTATGTCCTTTTTCTGCACAATATTATTGAGATAATCAAGATCCTGGGGCTATCAACCAGTGCAGAAAAAGTTTCTAAAATTATGAGTAAGCTTGGAATTAAAATTTCCCATGACACCGTATTAAGGACTTTAAGAAAGTTACCAAAGGGTTTAAATAAAATTAATGAATCCGTTACTAATATTGGAGTAGATGATTTTGCTTTTAGAAAAGGCAAGAATTATTGCACATTAATATGTGACAAGGACGAGCTCAATATTTTAGAAAGCCTTAAAGAAAGCTACCATAAGCTTGTAGAATTAAAAGAGCTGATTGACAATTTTAAGGGTATGTTCTTAGACAACAAATTACCATTGGAAAAATGGATAACAAAAGCAAGGGAATTTAATATTCCTGAATTAAATTCTTTTGTTAATGGAATTAAAAGAGATATAGATTCAGTCAAAAACAGTTTTACTAGTAGCTATACAAATGGATTGCTAGAAGGAATAATCAACAAAATAAAAGAAATTAAGCGTATGAGTTATGGAAGATGCAAGTTTGATCTTTTGATGATAAAGGTATTCAATCACCAGGAAATATTTGGTTAAAATATTAATAATTCTTATGTGCTTAATGAGGCTACATTAAAATCACCAAGTTTGCAAGAGAACCATTTTTAGATTAACATAAACATATAGTCAGTTTCTATACGTTTCAATTCCTTATAGGTAGTCTATAAACATATAATACTTGCCCGTTATACATTGCTCCGCTATCCTGTTTCAATTCCTTATAGGTAGTCTATAAACCCCGTCTTACATATTGATATTACTATATTTCTCATTTTCTGTCAAATATAAATATCACAAAATTTAGGTTCCATATTTCTCGTGTTTTCTTATATACCCATTGCCATCAACACATTCCTTGCAAAAAATAAAATGTCGTCGACCTCCAGGGGTTTTTGCACTACCTAGGGTCGACGACATTTATTATTTCCTTATATAAAATTTCTCCAATAGCAAGTTAATATAAGGTTAATCTCGCTAAATCTTGTTCTAAACCTAGAGTCGATTTCTGTTAAGGCTTCTTTCATGGAACCTATTAGAAAGTAATTTATCCAATCAAAGCATCTTTGTAAA
>NZ_DATHXO010000019.1:0-1885 GCF_035459645.1 Schnuerera sp. | reverse complement strand
AGAATCTAATGGTCCTATAGCTACCATAGGTGAACTTTGCTATATATATCCTCATCATAAAGATGAGCCTGTATTAGCAGAGGTAGTTGGTTTCAAAGATGACAAAATACTTTTAATGCCTCTAGGCGATATGAAAGGTATCGCTTCAGGAAGTAAAGTAGTAGCTAGTGGTAAGACTTTAAGAGTAAATGTAGGTGAAGAATTAATAGGAAGGATATTAGACGGTTTAGGCAATCCTATAGATGGAAAAGGGCCTATTAAGGTTCAAAGAACCTATCCTGTTTCTAATTCTCCACCAAATCCATTAGATAGAAGATTAATTGATCAACCTTTGCCTTTAGGGATAAAGGCAATTGATGGCTTTCTTACATGTGGGAAGGGTCAAAGGATAGGTATATTTGCTGGAAGTGGTGTAGGCAAAAGTACTCTTATGGGAATGGTTTCTAGAAGTAGCTCTGCAGATATAAATGTAATAGGCCTTATAGGTGAAAGAGGTAGAGAAGTTAGAGAATTCCTAGAAAATGATTTGAAAGATGAAGGATTAAAAAAATCTGTGGTTGTAGTAGTTACATCTGATCAACCAGCTCTAATTCGAGTCAAAGGTGCATTAGTTACCACTGCTATTGCTGAATATTTTAGAGATAGAGGAAATAATGTCATGTTGTTAATGGATTCAGTAACAAGGTTTGCAATGGCTCAAAGAGAAATTGGTTTAGCTATAGGAGAACCACCAGTTACCAGAGGATTCACTCCATCAGTTTTTGCTGTTATGCCAAAATTATTGGAAAGAGCGGGAACTTCTTCAGCAGGTACTATTACTGGTTTATATACAGTTTTAGTAGATGGGGATGATTTAAATGAACCAATTACAGATGCAGTTAGGAGTATCTTAGATGGTCATATAATACTATCTAGAAAATTAGCAAATCAAAATCATTATCCAGCAATAGATATACTATCCAGTGTAAGTAGAGTTATGCCAAACATAGTAGATGAAAAACATTTGGACAAAGCTAATGCTATAAAGGATATAGTTTCAACATACAAAGAATCTGAAGATTTAATTAATATTGGTGCATATAAAAGAGGAACCAATAAAAAGATAGATAAGGCTATTGAATTAAAGGATTATATTGATGAGTTATTGACACAAGAAACTTTAGATGTATATCCCTTTAAAGAAACTATTGAAATGATGGAAAAGATTGATAATCAAATTAATAAATAGTGGTGGGGGTAGTATTTTATGAATTTCAACTTTAAACTAGAAAAAGTTCTGCATTATAAAAAAACTATTGAAGATTTAAAGAAAAATCAATATGGTATAGTCCAAAGAAGATTAAATAATGAAGAAATTAAACTAGATGACTTCAATAATTATAAAAAGAATTTGCTAGATGAAAAAAATATATCTGCTACTAAAACTAAAGTAGGTAATTTAGCAATGTATAATAATTATATTAATGATATAAATCTCAGAATAAAAAAGCAAGAAGAAATAGTTACTAAAGTACAAAAGCAAGTAAATCAAACTAAGGAAGAAATGATAGTTGCATTACAAGAAAAAAAGATATTTGAAAAATTAAAAGAAAACGAGTATGAAAAACACCTTTATGAAATAAAAAAACAGGAAGAAAAACAGAACGATACAACAATAAGTTATAAGATTAATGCCCAACAATAGGGGGAAAAATAATGGAAAATATAGAGGTTTCTAAAAAAAATAAAACAAATAAATTAAAATTAATCTTAATCATAGTTTTTATTGTAATCCCTATGGCGGTAATGACCATAATTTACTTCAACAATATGACTTTTAAGTCTAAAGTGAATAATTTTCTAGCAAAGTTGCCAGGAACTGCAGGTGAATATTTTAAGTATTCCC
>NZ_DATHXO010000018.1:0-7077 GCF_035459645.1 Schnuerera sp. | reverse complement strand
TAGCTTTTGAGATAGATTTTTAGCAGTGGGAGGGTTTATCCCGCCAAACCACATTAGTAATTGAGGAGGTGGAATTCATATGGCTAAGAAAGTTATAGCTGTAGTAAAGCTACAAATACCAGCTGGTAAAGCTACTCCAGCACCACCTGTAGGAACTGCATTAGGGCCTCATGGAGTAAATATTATGCAATTTACAAAAGAGTTCAATGCAAAGACTGCAGATCAAGCTGGGATGATAATACCAGTTGTTCTTACAGTTTATCAAGATAGATCTTTTACATTCATTACTAAAACACCACCTGTTTCAGTATTGATAAAGAAGGCTGTAGGAATTGAATTAGGTTCTGGAGAGCCAAATAAGACAAAAGTAGCAAAGATTTCTAAAGATAAAGTTAAAGAAATCGCTGAAATAAAAATGCCTGATTTAAATGCAGGAAGTGTAGAAGCTGCTATGAGAATGGTAGCAGGGACAGCAAGAAGTATGGGAGTTGTTGTTGAAGAATAATATTTTAGTGGGAGGATATTCCGTTAATACCACGAGGAGGTTAAAAATGCAAAAAAGAGGTAAGAAATATCAAGAAAGTTTTAAATTAGTTGATAGAACTCATTTATATGAGGCAGTAGAGGCAATAGAATTAGTTCAAAAAACAGCAAAAGCTAATTTTGATGAAACTGTTGAATTGTCAGTAAGATTGGGAGTAGACCCAAGACATGCTGATCAACAAGTAAGAGGTGCAATAGTATTGCCTCATGGTACAGGAAGAACTAGAACAGTTCTAGTATTTGCTAAAGGCGATAAGGTAAAAGAAGCTGAAGATGCTGGTGCAGATTTTGTTGGAGGAGAAGAATTAGTTCAAAAAATTCAAAATGAAGGATGGCTTGATTTTGATGTGGTAGTAGCTACTCCAGATATGATGGGAGTTGTAGGTCGAATAGGAAGAATTTTAGGACCTAAAGGATTAATGCCAAATCCAAAGTCGGGAACTGTTACTTTTGAAATAGAAAAAGCTGTAAAAGAAATAAAGGCAGGTAAAGTAGAATATAGAGTTGATAAATCAAGTATAGTTCACGTTCCTATAGGGAAAATTTCATTTGGAACAGAAAAATTAAGAGAAAACTTTTCTACTATCATGGAAGAAATAATCAAAGCAAGACCAGCTGCAACTAAGGGAAGATATTTGAGAACAGTTGTATTGTCTAGCACGATGGGACCTGGAGTAAAGGTGAGTCCACAACAATTGGTTGATAAGTTTGTTCCGAAGAAAGATTAATGTGTTTTAAAAATATTATTGACAGTTATAATATTTGCTGATATAATCTATACGTTAAATAAATAGACTACCGTAGACAGTAGGAACCATAATGGGTTTAAAAATTTCCTACCGAGGTGAGATTGGATACTAATCATTTTAAATAGAGATTAGGGTCTCTCCGTGTCTGCGGAGAGGCCTTTATTTATTTGGTCTTTAGGAGGTGAAGTTGTTGAAGGATAAGGTTTTAGAAGAAAAAAAGCAAATAGTAGAAGAGATTAAAGAAAAGGTAGAAAAAGCTCAAGGTGTTGTTTTAGTAGATTATAGAGGTTTAAATGTAGAAGAACTGACTCAATTAAGGCGTAATTATAAAGAAGCAGGAGTAGATTATAAAGTATATAAAAACACCATGATGAGATTTGCTTTTAAAGATGCAGGTCTTGAAGAGTTTAACCAATATTTAACTGGACCAAATGCAGTTGCTTTTGGATTTGATGATCCAGTACAGGCAGCTAAAATCAGTCAAGAATTTGCAAAGGAACATGATAAACTTGAAATAAAGGCTGGTATAGTTGATGGTAAAATAATAGGAATAGAAGAAGTTAAGGATTTAGCAAGCTTACCATCAAAAGAAGTTCTTATTGCACAAGCTCTTGGTGGATTAAATGCACCTATAACAGGATTTGCCAATGTACTTCAAGGAACAATTAGAAATCTTGTATATGCGTTGAATGCAGTAAGAGAAAAGCAAGAAGGCTTAGAAGCATAATTTAATTTAAATTTTGAAAATATTTGGAGGGATATTATAATGGCAAGTGAAAAAGTATTAAATTTAATTGAAGAAGTTAAAGGTTTAACCGTTTTAGAATTATCAGAATTAGTTAAAGAATTAGAAGAAGAATTTGGAGTTAGTGCAGCAGCACCAGTTGCAGCAGTGGCAGCAGCTCCAGCAGCAGGCGCACCAGAAGCAGCAGAAGAAAAAACTGATTTCGATGTTATGTTAACAGATGTAGGACAACAAAAAATCAAAGTTATAAAAGCTGTAAGAGAAATAACTGGATTAGGATTAAAAGAAGCTAAGGAATTAGTAGACAATGCACCAAAAGCTGTTAAAGAAGGTGCTTCTAAAGATGAAGCTGAAGAAATTAAAGCAAAATTAGAAGAAGTAGGCGCAGGCGTAGAATTAAAATAATTGTTAATGATAATAGATAATAGAAAAGGCTTTCGTTATATGAGAGCCTTTTCTATTATTTAGGGAAGCAAAAAGCAAAAAAATGGGGGAAAAATAAAATTTCTTGACATATGGACTATGCTGTGGTAATATTAGTAGATGCTATAATACTCGAGGCATAATATCTCGTTGTATAAAAAATCACGGATATGTCAATATTATAATAGATTTACTTTAGATTGGCATTACCAAAAGTATATATTTACTTTTGGCTATTTTAGTTTAATAAGGGGTGAATTGTTAATGGTACATCCTGTTGCATACGGAAAACGAGTCAGAATGAGTTATTCCCGTATTAATGAAGTATTAGATTTACCGGATTTAATTGAAGTACAAAGGTCTTCCTATGAATGGTTTTTAGAAGAGGGATTAAAAGAAGTATTTGAAGATATCTCTCCTATACAAGATTATACTGGAAACTTAATTTTAGAGTTCGTTGATTATTATATCAATGAAGAACCAAAATATAGTGAAGACGAAGCAAGAGAAAGGGATGCAAATTTTTCAGCGCCATTAAAAGTAAAGGTACGTCTCATAAACAAGGAAACAGGTGAAGTGAAAGAACAGGAAGTGTTTATGGGTGATTTCCCTTTAATGACAGAAAAGGGTACATTTATTATTAACGGTGCAGAAAGAGTTGTTGTAAGTCAGTTAGTAAGGTCCCCAGGGGTTTATTATTCAGAGGAAATTGACAAAGTAGGTAAAAAGCTTTATTCTGCAACTGTTATTCCTAATAGAGGGGCTTGGCTTGAATATGAATCGGATTCTAACGATATCGTCTATGTTAGAATTGATAGAACTAGAAAGCTTACTATTACAACATTATTGAGAGCATTAGAAATCAGCTCAAATGCAGAAATACAAGATCTTTTAGGAGAAACGGAGCAAGTTTTAAGGACTATAGAAAAGGATAATACTAGTACAGAAGAAGAAGCGCTAATAGAAATATATAAAAGATTAAGACCAGGAGAACCACCAACTGTAGAAAATGCTAAATCTCTGTTGAACAATTTGTTCTTCGATGCAAGAAGATACGATTTGGCGAAAGTTGGGAGATATAAATTTAATAAGAAATTAGCTTTATATAATAGGATTGTAGGAAAGATAGCTGCTGAGGATATTAAAGATGAGGAAACTGGAGAGTTGTTTGTAGCAAAAGAAGAAAAAATTACTAGGGAAAAGGCAGTGGAAATTGAAAACAGTGGAATAAATCGAGTAGACGTTCTGTTAGATGATGGTAAGATTGTTCGTATAGTAGGCAACCACTTTGTTGATAAAAAAGCTTTTAATCTTCCATTTTCCTTAGATGAATTAGGACTAAAAGAAAAAGTTTATTATCCTATTATGAAAGAATTAATAGACACTTATGAAGACGCTGATGAATTGAAAGAAGCTATTAAAGAGAGAATTAGAGAAATTTCTCCCAAACATATAATTAAGGACGACATAATTGCTAGTATAAATTATGAGTTTAATTTATTTAATAGAATAGGTATGACAGATGATATAGATCATTTAGGAAATAGAAGATTGCGTTCTGTAGGAGAACTTTTACAAAATCAGTTTAGGATAGGTCTCTCTAGAATGGAGAGGGTCGTTAGAGAAAGAATGACCATACAAGATATTGATGTAGCGACACCACAAGCTTTAATTAATATTAGGCCGGTGGTAGCTTCTATCAAAGAGTTTTTTGGCAGTAGCCAACTATCTCAATTTATGGATCAAACTAATCCTTTGGCAGAACTTACTCACAAAAGACGAATGTCTGCTTTAGGGCCAGGTGGTTTAAGTAGAGATAGAGCTGGTTTTGAAGTAAGGGATGTACACCATTCTCATTATGGTAGGATGTGTCCTATTGAAACACCAGAAGGGCCAAATATAGGTCTTATAACTTCTTTAACTACCTATGCTAGAATTAATGAATATGGATTCTTAGAAGCGCCCTATCGAAAGGTAGATAAAGAAAGAGAAGTAGTATTAGATGAAATTGAATATTTAACTGCTGATTTAGAAGATGAGTTTATAATAGCTCAATCTAATGAACAGCTAGATGAAGAAAGTAGATTTGTTAATAATAGGGTAATTGCACGAGGAAAAGACGGTGCAATCGATATATATCCAAGCAATGAAGTAGATTATATGGATGTTTCACCGAAACAAATAGTATCTGTAGGTACTTCCATGATTCCATTTTTAGAAAATGATGATGCCAATAGAGCTTTGATGGGAGCTAATATGCAACGACAAGCTGTTCCTTTATTGAAGGCAGAAGCTCCTATAATTGGAACTGGTATAGAATATAAAGCTGCCAGAGATTCAGGTGTTGTGGTAATTGCAAGGGATTCAGGTACTATAGTAAGAGTTAGTTCTAATGAAATATTGTTAAAGAGAGACGAAGATGGACAAATTGATAGATATAAATTATTAAAATTTAAGCGTTCTAACCAAGGAACTACAATAAATCAAAGGCCTATAGTTCAAAAAGATGAAAGAGTAGAAAAAGGTCAAGTTATTGCTGATGGACCGAGCACTGAATTAGGAGAAATTGCATTAGGTAAAAATCTATTAGTTGCCTTTATGACTTGGGAAGGATATAACTATGAAGATGCTATACTAATAAATGAAAAATTAGTAATTGATGATACTTTAACATCTATCCATATTGAAGAGTATGAGTCAGAAGCTAGGGATACCAAATTAGGGCCAGAAGAAATTACAAGAGATATTCCTAATGTAGGCGAAGATATGCTTAAGGATTTAGATGAACAAGGCATTATTAGAATAGGTGCTGAAGTAAAATCTGGTGATATTCTTGTAGGAAAAGTAACACCTAAAGGAGAGACGGAGTTAACAGCAGAAGAAAGGTTATTAAGAGCTATATTTGGTGAAAAAGCAAGAGAGGTGAGAGATACATCATTAAGAGTACCACATGGCGAAACTGGAATAGTAGTGGATGTAAAGATTTTTTCAAGAGAAAATGGAGATGAATTATCGCCAGGCGTTAATCAAATGGTAAGGGTATATGTGGCTACTAAAAGGAAGATAAGTGTTGGCGATAAAATGTGTGGACGCCACGGTAATAAAGGTGTTGTATCGAGAATACTTCCAGAGGAAGATATGCCTTATCTGCCTGACGGGACACCAGTAGAGATAGTATTAAATCCACTAGGAGTACCTTCACGAATGAATTTAGGTCAAGTTCTAGAAGTTCATTTAGGGTTAGCGGCTAAAAAACTTGGCTGGCATGTTGCTACACCAGTATTTGATGGTGCAAGCGATCAAGATATACTTGATGCTCTTGATATGGCAGGATACCCTATAAGTGGTAAAATAGAATTAAGGGATGGCAGAACAGGTGAACATTTAAACAGTCCTGTAACTGTAGGATATATGTATATGCTTAAACTACACCACTTAGTTGATGACAAAATTCATGCTAGATCTACAGGCCCTTATTCTTTAGTTACACAGCAGCCTCTTGGCGGGAAAGCTCAGTTTGGTGGACAAAGATTTGGTGAGATGGAAGTTTGGGCTTTAGAAGCCTATGGAGCAGCTCATACTTTACAGGAAATACTAACAGTTAAATCAGATGATGTAGTAGGAAGAGTTAAAACTTATGAATCTATTGTCAAAGGTGAAAATATACCAGAACCTGGGGTACCTGAGTCTTTCAAAGTTTTAATAAAAGAGTTACAAAGTTTGGCGTTAGATGTAAAGGTATTATCTGAAGAAGATAATGAAATAGAAATAAAAGAGTCTGTTGATGATGACATTGGAGATTTAGACTTGATGAATGATGATTTGATTGAAGATAAATACTTGAAAGATGAAGAAGAGAATGAAGAATTGAATAGCAGATTTATTATTGAAGATAAAGGTAACAATGCAAATTAAGACGATTTCTAAGGATGTTTCATTACTATTTTATTATAGAAAGGAGAGAAAGCTCCTTGTTTGAATTAAATACGTTTGATTCAATGAAAATTGGTCTTGCGTCTCCTGAGAAGATTAGGAAATGGTCAAAAGGAGAAGTTAAGAAACCAGAGACTATAAATTATAGAACTTTAAAGCCTGAAAAAGAGGGGCTCTTTTGTGAAAAGATATTTGGGCCAACTAAGGATTGGGAATGTCACTGTGGAAAATACAAAAGGGTTCGATATAAAGGTGTAGTCTGTGATAGGTGTGGAGTTGAAGTAACAAAATCAAAAGTTAGAAGAGAAAGAATGGGGCATATAGAATTAGCTGCACCTGTATCTCACATTTGGTATTTTAAAGGAATCCCAAGCAGGATGGGGTTAATATTGGATATGTCACCAAGATCTTTGGAAAAAGTACTATATTTTGCTTCTTATATAGTAATAGATGGTGGTGATACTCCACTATATGAAAAACAATTATTGTCAGAAGCAGAAATTAGAGAAGCCCAAGATAAATATGGGAATAAATTCAAAGCTTTAATGGGTGCAGAAGCTATAAAAGAACTACTTTTTAATATAAACCTAGATGAAGAAGCAAAAGATTTAAGGCTTCAATTAAAGGAAGCTAAAGGCCAGAAAAAGATTAGAATCATTAGAAGGCTTGAGGTAGTGGAAGCTT
>NZ_DATHXO010000017.1:0-5984 GCF_035459645.1 Schnuerera sp. | reverse complement strand
CTTGCTATTTGAATTCAAGTGCAGACCTAATGCTACAACAATAAGTAAAGCTATTACTCCATACATATGTGTTCCCCCTTATGTTAATTATATTAATTGGAGGGCAGACACATAGGTTTGCCCCCATGCACCAACCGTTATATATGCTTGAACCACTGCGAGCCCAAATATAATTAATATGTCCTATGAAATCGGATGGACACACAGGTCCATCCCTACCCACAACCGTGATATATTCTACATTGTAGGGGTTGACCTATGTGTCAACCCCTTTATATGTCAACCCGTTGATTCTCATAAAATTACAAGCATAACCTTCTTTTTAATTCACAATTCACAATTTAAAATTCACAATTTGTGACGTTTACGTCGCATTTAATTACCGATGTTTATTTTACAAATTATGTTCTTATTGATACAGCTCCTCTGTTTCTAAATTATAGCAAAAATATTATTTTTAGAATATCCAAAATAACAGAGACCTAGATACTCACTAATCTATAGCAGCGCTTGCTCTTTTGCTTTTAAAATAGTATCCTTCTCCCCATTTGGTGTGAATATATTCTACATTGCTAGAATCTTTTTCTATTTTTTCTCTAAGCCTTCTTATATGAACATCTACCGTTCTTAAATCTCCAAAATATTCGTATCCCCAGATAGTTTCTAGTAACTCTTCTCTTGTAAATACTTTCCCTGGATTGGATACCAATAAATAAAATAGGTCAAACTCTTTTCCTGTTAAAGATATACTTTTATCTCCAATTATTAATTTTCTACCTAGTGCATTTATGATAAAATCATCTATTTTCATGGTTTGATTATCTATTTCATAGTTTTTCATATTTACTCTTCTTAAAATTGCTTTTATTTTAGCTTTCAGAACCAAAATATTGAATGGTTTGGTTATATAATCATCAGCTCCATACTCTAATGCTAAAATCTTATTAATATCTTCTTCCTTTTCTGTTAGAATAATAATTGGTACTTGAGAGTTGTCCCTGATGGTTTGACAAAACTTAAGCCCATTACCATCTGGTAATACTAAATCCAGTATAACCAAACCATAATCTTTCTTCTTTATTTTCTCCATAGCTTCTTTAATGCTAAAAGCTGCCTCAACAATATAGTTGTCTTGTTCTAAGCTATATTTTAATCCTTTTACAAAAAGTTTATCTCTATTTATAACTATTACTCTAGTACTCATCAATATCACTCCATGTCAAAAGAAATAGAGCTTATATTTAACCTTCTATAAGTATTCTCTTATCTCCATCCCTTTTTGTTATTTTGAATTGATCAAAATACTCTAATAAAGCTAAAGCAACTTTTCTATTAGTATTTAGTATATCTCTAAATTGAGCAACAGTAATAAAATTATTCTCTCTAATAAACTCCTTTAGTAATCTTAGTGCTTCTTCATAAACTGTTTTATATAGATAAATCTCTTCACTTAATTTGATTATATTACCATTATTAACTAGGGCATTAATTACTTCATCAACTTCGTTAAAATCTTCGTTTACTATTTTAATCAATTCTTCTTTCTTTGGTGGTGAAAACTTTTTTTCTTCAAAAATTTTGATTATACTATTTTTAATTTTTAATTGAAGATCATTATATTTTACCTCAAATCCAGCATTGTGAATGCTTTCCTTTTTTTGTTCAATAAATCCTTTTTTCATAAGTATATCAATAAACTTTTCTCCAACCTTTGCAGGTGCATTGTTCAAAAATTTACTGCGTATTTCTTCTTTAGATACACCATAGCGAAGAGGATATTTTTTATGGAAAGACTCTAGTTCTTCAATTATATTATTACTTAATTGATTAAAATAATCTATATGAACAATGTGTAAATCCTTAGTTAAACTAAACGATACAACTTTATCTAATTTTTCCAATTTATTTACATCTGTTTTTACTTTTTCTTCTAACATGGCAGTTGTAGTAGCAATTTCTTTTATTGTTGGGAAGTACTTACTCTTATCTAATATAATCTTTTCTATTATATCTATAGATTGGCCTTTATCCTTTATTTTAAGTTCTTCAATAGCATCTATATCAAAGGGTTGTTTTTTAGTTGGATTAGGTTCTAATATCTCTCCACCTCCTATAGTGAACATAGGAGAATAAAATCTAATAATAAATCTATCCCCTCTCTTTGCAACGGTATTTTCTTCTAATCTCAATTGGGCATAAGCTTCTTCTCCAGGGTTTAATACTTCCTTATCCAAGAGTACTATCCTACAAAGTAATTCCTTAGTTCCAATATATAGTCTAAGTCGGGTTCTATTGGTAATTGCTCTATCTAAATCTTTAATAAGTTTAACCTTTGCATCTAACATTAAAGTTTCTTTCATGGAATCTTTAGGAGCAATAACATCCCCTCTATCTACTTCTTCTTTTTTAATACCTGACATATTTATTGCTACTCTTTGTCCAGCAAAGGCTTTTTCGGTATCTTGGTCATGAACTTGTAAAGTCCTTATTCTTGCCAAATTATTTCCAGGAAAAATTTGTATTTCATCCCCTATGCTTAAACTTCCCGATAACAAAGTTCCTGTCACTACCGTTCCAAAACCTGCAATTGTAAATACCCTATCAATAGGTAATCTTGGCATATCATAACTTTCCCTATCTTCTATATCTAAAGTTAATTCATCAATTAATTTTTTTACTTCTTCTATACCAGTTTTTTCAATAGAAGATACAGGTATAATATGACTATTTTCTAAAAAAGTACCTTGAACTTGTTCTCTCACATCTTCTTTGACCAATTCTAACCATTCTTCTTCTACTAAATCCGCTTTAGTTAATACGATAAATCCTTTGTCAATTCCTAATAAATTTAATATGGCTAAATGTTCTTTGGTTTGAGGCATTACTCCTTCATCTGCTGCTATTACTAATAGGACTATATCCATTCCCATAACCCCAGCCAACATATTCTTTACAAATTTTTCATGCCCTGGAACATCTATTATACCAGCTCTTTTCCCACTGGGTAAATCAAAATAGGTGAAACCCAATTCAATTGAGATCCCTCTATCTTTCTCTTCCTTCAATCTATCCGTGTTTCTGCCAGTTAGTGCTTTTATAAGTGTAGTCTTCCCATGATCTATATGCCCAGCTGTTCCAACTATAATATGCTTCATATAATACACCCTTTCACTCTCTCAAATCCAAATAATAATCCATCTACAACAATATCAAATTCTTCTTCCCTTATAGTTCTTAAATCTATGAATATATTATCTTTATATACTCTTGTAATAATTGGCGTTTTGTATTCTCTTAAAGATTTTTCAAAATCAGAAACGCTCCCATCATTTAAGCTAAATAAAATACATTTAGTAGGTATTTTTTCTAGAGGTAAAGAACCACCACCAACTTCTGAATAACTATCTACTATTTCTATTTTACAGTTTTTAGTATCAACCTTTTCAGCAATCATATTATATAGTTTTTTTGCCTTATTTTCTAATTCATTAATTTCTAATGATAGCATATTCAAGGTTGGTATTTTCTCTATTGCTATCTTTTCATCAAGATAAAGTCTAAGGGTTGCTTCCAAAGCTGATATGGTAAATTTATCCACTCTAAATGCTCTGGTTAAAGGGTTTTTCTTCATAGCATCGATATACTCCTTTTTACCCACTATTACTCCTGCTTGTGGTCCTCCTAATAGCTTGTCGCCACTAAATGTTACTACATCTACTCCTTTTTTAATTGAATCCTGAACTGTTGGTTCATATTCCAAACCAAATTTAGACAAATCAACTAAAACCCCACTTCCTAAATCTTCAATTAATGGAAGGTCGTATTTTTTCTTTAATGGATATAGTTCTTCTGCAGAAACAGAAGAAGTAAATCCTAATATCCTATAATTACTAGTATGAACCTTTAATAATGCTGCAGTTTCCTCGGTGATTGCATTTTCAAAGTCCCATAAATGAGTTTTGTTTGTAGTACCTACTGCTTTTAAAATAGCACCACTTTGTTCCATTACATCTGGTATCCTGAAAGCTCCACCTATTTCTATTAATTCTCCTCTTGATACTATAACTTCCTTTTCTTTAGCTAAAGTACTCAGCACTAATAAAACTGCTGCAGCATTATTGTTTACAACCATGGCATCTTCTCCACCTGTAATCTCAACAATAATATCTTTCAGGTGACTATATCGGGATCCTCTTTCTCCCTTTTCTAAATCATACTCAAGATTAGAATAATTAATGGCTATATCCTTAATATTATCAAAAATATCTTCACTAATTAAAGAACGGCCAATATTTGTATGGATCACTACCCCAGTTCCATTTACAACTCTTTTCAATCTATAGGAATTTTTCTTTTCTGCTCTATCTATTATTAAATCTAATATATCTTTGTTTTTTTCATTGATTTCTTCTTCTTTTAAAGAATTATTTTTTATATCTTTTCTTAATAATTCTATCTCTTCTCTAATAGAGTCAACTACAATTTTTCTTGGAATAGTATTCATTAAATTTCTAACTTTATCAGTTTCTAATATTTCATCTACTTTAGGAATTAACTTAAACAAATTTCTTTTCTGTCCCATAAAATCCCTCTCTTTTTATTCTACTATTAAATGATAATCTTCTTTTTTTACAACTTCTCCTATTAAAGCATATCTGGTTGGTGTATTTATTAATTCTTTCATTAATAAATCTACATTTTCCTTAGAAACTGCTATTAACAATCCTCCCGATGTTTGAGGATCGAATAGTATATCCTCTATCTCATTTGGAATCTCATTAACTATTTTTATATTGTCTCCTATATATCCCCTATTTGAATATGCTCCTGCAGGTATTAACCCCATTCCTGCATATTCTATTGCCTTCTCAATTATTGGCACTTTTTTATGATCAATTTTAATGGTTACTGAACTACCTTCTGCCATTTCTAAACTATGACCTAATAATCCAAATCCTGTAATATCTGTTACACTATTTACCTGAACCTTATCTATTGCTTCTTTGGCATATTTATTTAAGGTAGACATGACTTTAACTGCTTCATCATATGATTCTTTATCTGCTAATCCACCTTTAATGGCTGTATTTATTATGCCAACGCCTAAAGGTTTAGTTAACACTAGTAAATCTCCTGGTTTTGCATTGCTATTGGTTAATACCTTTTTTGGATTTACGAACCCTGCCACAGATAAACCATATTTAGGCTCATCATCTTCTACAGTATGCCCTCCGACTAAAATAGCTCCTGCTTCAGCTACTTTATCATGTCCTCCTTTTAATATATTAACCAATACATCGGGACTCAAACAAGTTGGAAAACCTACTATGTTCATAGCTAATTTGGGTTCTCCCCCCATTGCGTATACATCGCTTAAAGAATTGGCTGCTGCAATTTGTCCAAATACATATGGATCATCTACAATTGGAGTAAAAAAATCCAAAGTTTGAATTAAAGCCAAATCATCATTTATTTTATAGACAGCTGCATCATCGGCAGTGTCTAATCCTACTATTAAATTCTCATCAAAAGTTTTTGGTAGTTGGCACAAAACCTGTGCCAATATATCGGGACCGATTTTAGCTGCTCACCCTGAACTTTTGGTTAATTGGGTTAATCTTTTATCCATATATGTCACTCCTTATTTAACTATAATAAGTTCTTTAATGCTTTCAAATTTTTTATCACCTATACCAGATACATTCATTATATCCTCAATAGCTTTAAATGGATTGTTATCTCTGTACTCTACTATTCTTCCTGCTAAAACTTCTCCAACACCTGGCAATGACATTAATTCTTCTTTTGTACAGGTGTTTATATTAATTTTGCTATTATCAGACTGATTTGAATTTGAGGTTTCAGGAATTACACTCTCTTCTCCAATTTTAGGAACATGTATTTTTTCTTCATCTGATAGTTTTCTAGCTAAGTTTATTTTATCCGAGTCTGCATCTTTTTTCAATCCTCCAGCCAAATTTACT
>NZ_DATHXO010000016.1:0-2646 GCF_035459645.1 Schnuerera sp. | reverse complement strand
GTGTTTTTTCTATTTCCCATCCTAATACCTCTCTCAAATATAAATAATACTTGTAATTAGCTCATTATATGCAGTGTCTGAAATTTGTTTTAAACAACCAAATAGGGATATTGTGGTAACAAACAATAAAAAAATTAAAATTATTTTTTTCACTATCATAGACTCCTTTTCATTATTTAACTGCAATAATTTAACTTAGCACTTATATACTTATACGTATTATAACATTTAATTCTACCTTATGATAACCCCTTAAACATTATCCTACAACGCATAGCTTGTCCTACTTATGATACGGTTCACCGTATCAGTTCTACTAGCAAAATAAATAGGGTGTGTTTAATAGTTAATATTGATTGCTAAAATAAAAGCATTAGGTTTAACTACATAAACCTAATGCTCCTATTTATTTTACAATCAACTAGTCATTATTAAAATCATTTGCCATTTCTAGAACTGAAATATATCTTTCCAACTCTTCTTGTATATATTCTTCAATCATTTCTATTAACATCTGAGGACTAGAATTATTTAAGTGAAAATCTATAAAACAATTATAATATCTTTTTCTATCCTTAAACTTGATATTAATAGGAGGATATCCTTCTTTCATAAGTTCAAAATTCATAATTAAACGTCCAGTCCTACCATTTCCATCTATGAATGGGTGTATGGCTTCAAATTTTAGGTGAAATAATGCAACTTTTTCAATTATATGTTTATCCTTCATCTCTTCATTATATTCATTAATCAATTGTTCCATTAATACTGGCACCAAATATGGCCCTGGTAGTTCATGTACTGCCCCTAAAATAGTAACTGGTATACGTCTATATTTTCCCCTATCTTGAGGCTTATCCATTAAAACTATGCTATGAATATCCTTTATAATATTCTCTGATAAGGGTATTTTTTCTTTTACTAGCTCTTCTATATAAAAAAATGCTTCTTTATGTCCAATTGCTTCCAAATGCTCTTTCAATGGCTTTTTATCTATAGTAATTCCTTCCTGTAAAACAAGTGCTGTTTCTTGTAGTGTAAGGGTATTACCTTCTATTGCATTTGAATTATAAGTAAAGTCTATTAAAAATTCATCTCTAAGTCTTTTAGTTTCTCCTTCTGTGAGAGGCCGATATTCATTAAGTTTTTTTAGTAAATCATCGAGTTTTTCAAACATTTTATCTCCTCATTTTTTATAATAATCAAGTATATATATTATACCATAATTTTCTACATATAATTGCATATTAATGCCCATATTGTTATAATTATTATTTATCTAATCTTACAATATATTGAATAATATAGATATTATATCATTAGATAGGGATTTAATTTATAGAAATCGTTCACCGTATCGACTCTACTCGCAAAATAAATAAAATATGTTTAACATTTAATATAGATTGCTAAAATTAAAGCCTTAGGTATTATCACATATACCTAAGGCTCCTATTCCAACATTATTAAAAACTTAGAAAATTAGTTTATTATCGCTTTATAATCCCTATCCCCAATATGATAATTTCAAAAACATATTTACAATCTTTTGTAATTCAGAAAATTCTTCTTCCCTTAATACACCATAATTCTTACCATAAATACCTCTTGATTCCAAGCTCCATAAAAACGACTTGAAATTAGGATATTCATGAATATTCTTCTTTAATAAATATATAAAATGCTCCAACTTCTGATAATTAATAGTATTATTGTTTTTTTCTTGCTTATATAAAGATAAGTCTAATATTAATTCTAGGGGTTTAGTAATTTTATATCTATAGGCATCAGTATTATTGGGTAAAAAATCACTTTTATAGTTTTCATAGCTTTCACATACTATTCTATACATAGTATCTCTCCCTAAACTGTGGTAATCTTTTTATAAATTGATTTTTTTTAGATTTATATAAATCATCTCTCAACAATACCTCATCTATAATTTGATTTATTAATTCTTTATCAGATATATCTATAAGTTCATCTATATCCTCTATGTCCTTTTGTTCCAGCCTGATTATTTTGCTTACAATTATATCTTCAGGGGACAATAAATACACATTTAAATATTTAAATTTGTTTAGCCTTATAGCTCTTTTCTTATATTTAGGTGATATTATAGTACTTTCATATTCTAACATATCGAAATCCCTTAATTGTACAAAAACCCTCCCTAGTTTAGAGGGATAATTTAAATCTATAAAATCAAAATCCCTTGTGGCCCTTTCTGTATATTCCCCTAATATACATGCAGCCCCTCCTAAAAAATATATGTCGAAAGGTTCAATATCAAAAGCTATAGCAACTTTCTCCATATCAAATATTTTATTTTCTAATTGTTTCTTTAATGCCATAATTATCACCCTATAATAATGTTATAACATTATTATATCACATTAGAACCCAGCTTCATAATAATACCAATGGTCAGCTATCTTTTCTGTATAATACCAATTATCCCCATTCAATTCTTTCCATTACCATCTAAAGGCCATTTTTTTATGCCCTTGACTTTTTCTAGTTCATAAATTTTATCATAGGTTTCACTTTGAATACATTTATTCAAGAAATCTAGATTGTCATTTACTAATTTCTTAATTTCATACTTATTTCTATACCAGTTAAAATTCCTAAGTGTTAATAGTA
>NZ_DATHXO010000015.1:0-4373 GCF_035459645.1 Schnuerera sp. | reverse complement strand
GTACCTATCATACTATCCCTATTTACCATAAATGGAGTTGAAACTTCAGTATATCCATGGTCCGTCGTATGCATATCAATCATAAAGTTGATTAGAGCTCTCTCAAGTAATGCTCCAGCTCCCTTAAATAAGGAAAACCTAGCTCCAGTTAGTTTAGAAGCCCTTTCAAAATCTAAAATATCTAGATCAGAACCTATATCCCAGTGGGCTTTTGGTTCAAAATCAAAATTTGTAGGTTCTCCCCATTTTCGAATTTCTATATTGTCTTCATCTGTCTTACCCTCTATAACTGACTCATGAGGAGTATTTGGAATATGGAGTAACAAATCCTTCAATTCTAAATCTATATCCTTCACTTCTGCATCCATTTCTTTTATTTTAGATGATAATTCTTTCATTTCTGTCAATAGGGCTGAGGGGTCTTTGCCCTCCTTCTTTAGTTTTGGAATTTCCTTTGATACAGAGTTCTGTTTAGACTTCATTCCTTCAACTTCAGCTAATAGACTTCTCCTTTTTTCATCTAGTTCTAATACTTTGTCAATAGGATAATCTCCATGCCTCTTTTCTAAGGCTTTTACCACTTCTTCTGGATTTTTTCTAATTCTTCTAATGTCCAACATCTCTATCGCCTCCAATCATTATTAATTAAAAAAACTCTCAATCCCTAAATAGTTAGGGACGAGAGTATTCCCGCGTTGCCACCCTAGTTAACCTTTTGGTTCACTCTTGGTATTAAAAAGCTCAGGGCTGGATTCAATAACTAGCCTTACCAATTTCCACCTACCATTGGCTCTCTAAGAAGACTTCATTATCTACTAGGTCCCTTCATAGCACTATATGAATTTTAATAAGTAGTATATCACATTTTCAAAAAATTATCAATTATTTATAGATAAAATTATTATCTATGATAATTTTTGTAATAATTACTATAAAATTCAGCTGGTTTTGGCTTGTTCTTTATGTCCTAATATTTTTAATATATATTGATATATATTTTCATCATTAAGTATTAGGCTGCATAAATGACAACTATGGGTGAATTCAATATCTTTTAATTCATCAATAAAAGGACTTTCAGAAATAAGTTTGCCTAGACCTTGTGGTCCCCAACGGTCTATAAAATTAAATAGTGGATTAGAATCCCTATTTGCAATAATTGTATCATATGATTCTTTCTTCAAGTTTCCTAAAAATAAAAAACCCGTTTTATTACCTAAAGTTGCATTACAACAGGAATAAACCCTTCCTGCACTATCAATGTGGTGATCCCTTATTTCACAATAATTAGGCAATAAGTTTAAATCGTTTAGATATTTAAACTTTTCAATTGTTAATTTAGTAGCTGCACCCCAAGGAAACATTGGTGAAACCACAATGTGAACATTATCCTTTTTGAAATGTTTATATATCTTTTCAATTCTTTCTCCTTCTTCTTTGCTAGCAGCTGTTATATTGATTGTAATTGCAATACCTAATTTTAAACAGGCTCTAACTAAATTATAGATAATTTCTTTATCAATGAATTCAAGATGATATATATCTGAGCTAGCAATTATACAATTTAATCCTGGAAAGCTTTTTAATATATCTTCAGCCTTCTCTTCTGTTGAAGCCCAATAACCATTGGTAACTACTGTTGTTATTAAACCTACCTTACTTCCATGATATATATAAGTTCTTAAACTTTTTTGTAAAAAAGGCTCTCCTCCAACAAAGACAATATGTTTTGATTCACGGGAATTTGCTATCATGGATATCCAATTTATAATTTCCTGTGGATCTGGATCAGGTAACACAGTTCCATCTCTCTCTGAACAATGTCTACATTTAATATTGCATTTATCAGTTATACTTATATAGACTGAACTAAAAGACTTTGCAAATTTTTTATAAAAATCTTTGTCTTTTTCGATTTCTATACCCCCTTAAGTAAGAGTTTCATATTGAATTCTTTAATAACCAAACTCATCCCATCCATATAGATCAATATATCCTCTAAAAACACCACCGCATTCCTCAATATAATTGCATTTTCTACATACTTTTCCCTTTGTCTTTAATTTATTCGTAAACTCTGAGAAGTCATCAACTACTTTATCTCCATAAAACATTTTGTAATTTGACCATTTTAGCTGATAATTCTCATAACCTTTAATTCTACAGAATGGAAAAACATCGAAGGTCAATCCTTTCTTTGCTCCAAGCACCTTTTCAAAAGCCTCCTCGACATACTCATCTACTTCAGTAAAAGTTGGCGTTACCATCTTCATATTTCTAGCTGCCGTTCCAATATTTCTTAAGGCAGAAATATTGATATGGTCTACATCTAATTTTATTAACATTTCTACTATTTCTGGTAACTGATGATAGTTTAGCTTATTAACTACTGTGTTGGTTCTAACGGGCATATTATTCTTCTTCAAATTCTTTATTGTTTTAATTATCTTATCAAAGCTTCCATCCACCAAAGATATACTATCTTGTACCTCTGAATTGGCTCCATGTATTGATATAATGAAATAATTTACTCCATTATCTAATGTTCTTTTCAAAAATTCAGTATCTGATAGATTAGAACCATTGGTTTCAATAATTACTCTGCTAAAATTATAGGACTTTATCTTCTCTAAGATCTCAAAAAAGTCTTTTCTAACTGTAGGTTCTCCTCCCCAAAGTGCTACACCTTCATAATTATTTGTTTTATTCATATCTAATATTTTAAATATATCTTCTAATATTATGCTTTCACCTTTTTTAGATGGGTTATCTACAGAACAAAATATACATTTATAGTTACATATATCGGTTAGATAAATACCCATAACATCACTTGGTATATCCACTTAAGCTACCCCCCTTTCCTAATATTGATACAAGAAGTACTACTGGTATTTTTTACTTAATTCTTCAATGCCAGAGACAACAATATGGATTATTTTTTCCACTTCATTAGAATTGATAATTAAGGGTGGAGCAATATGGATGTATTCCTTAATCACTCTGGTATATAGGCCCTTTTTCAAGAAATATTCTGACAAAGAATTTTGAACTTCTCTATTCATTTTTGATGAATCTATTTCTATACAGATTAAAAGGCCTATTCCACGAATATCCCCTATGTATGGATTTCCGTCTAACCTTTTACTTATTCCATCTATAAGAAGATTACCCATTACTTTAGCATTTTCAGGTAATTTATGATCAATCATAAATTTTATATTGGCTAATGCAGCAGCACAACTTACAGGATGTCCTGAATAAGTAAATCCTTGAGGCAAAAATGCATTGTCTGGTATTCTATTGCTAATGCTTTTCTTCATAGCTACAGCACCTAAAGGAGCATAACCTGAAGTTAGACCTTTTGACATAGTAATAATATCTGGCTCTACTTTAAAATTTTCAATTCCAAATAATTTACCACTTCTCCCAAAGCCTGTTAATACTTCGTCAATTATTAGTAGAACATTATATTTATCGCAAATAGACCTGATTTTTTGCCAATATTCTTTAGGAGGTATAGCTACTCCTGAGTTTGCAGAAATAGGTTCCGCTATAAATGCAGCAACGGTTTCAGCTCCATTTTCAAGAATTATTTTTTCTAAATCATCTGCACATATATATCCACACCGATCAGGTTCATATTCACATCGATAACAATAGGGATGCGTAGTTTTCACAATGCCTTTAGGTGTAGGTCCAAAAGATTTACTAATAATATCATAACCAGAAACGGATAAAGCAAATAGGGTACTTCCATGATAGGAACCATGTCTTGCTATGATTTTGTCTTTTTTTCTATTTCCTGTCATTTTATGATATATTCTTGCAAACCTTAAGGCTATCTCTACGGCTTCTGATCCACCGCAAGTAAAATAAACCCTATCCATATGTCCAGGTAATATAACGCTTAGTTTTTCAGCTAATTCTATTGCTTTTGTGTTTGTAAATCCTTCTGATGATAAAGCATATTCTAAATCATCATACTGATTTACAATCCCCTTAATAATATCAGGTTGCCTATGGCCTGAATTGACCACCCATGCTCCTGATAATCCATCTATATACTTCTTACCATCTACGTCAATTAAGTAACAACCTTCACCTTTCTCAAATACTATAGGCCCCCCTGAATCTAATACTTTCTTCCGGCTAGCTCCAAATTGCCATAAGTGTTCTAAAGCTTTTCTTTGTATTTTTCCCATGGCTTTATCACTCCTAATGTACTAACTTATTTTTACCTTATCAATATTTACGGAAAACATAGTGTGGAAATATTTATTTAGCTCTTCTGTCATTTTTTCATCCTTGATTTTTAATCTATTGTATAATTGTAAAAAAGGTATTTGTAAAAGTGATGAAAGATACAATAC
>NZ_DATHXO010000014.1:0-5267 GCF_035459645.1 Schnuerera sp. | reverse complement strand
GGAGGGTATCAGGGCATCGGCGCCGACACCCGGTTTTCAGTCAGGGCGTTTTATAACAATATACTTGTATCATAAAAAGACAATTTTTCTATATTAAAATTTACAGGTATAGACTTTTCTAATTTTAATTCTTGGTTTCTAATTGCTGAAGTTTTTATAAAATCTATGAATTTCTCTTGATTTTCTTTTTTTGAAAAAAACAATATTATTCCGATAAAAATTATTATGAAAAATTTAAACCCTTTGCTTTTCTTTTGTTTCGATTCCATAATATCACCTCATAATATTATAATTCGTTGTATTTTCATAATATCCTTCAAAATATTTGTTAATATTTAAATATATGATATAATAAATGTACCCATACATTTAAAGGGAGGCCAAAACAATGCTTATCGATAAAGAAATAAATACCCCTTTATATATACAACTTTATGAAAATATTAGAAATTTAATTGAAGAAAATAATTTTAAAGAAGGAGAAAAGCTTCCTTCTATTAGAAGTTTAGCAGATAAACTGGATGTAAACAATATTACAGTTGTAAATGCTTATAAATTATTAGAACAAGAAGGTTATGTGTATTCCATAAAGGGTAGCGGAACTTATGTAAGAAAATCTAGTTATGATATGGATATTTCATATATGGAGGATGGAGATATTGAATTAATGATAGGAGGAGTTCTTCCTATATCAAAAAATAGTATTAATTTTGCATCTGTATCTCCTACTCCAGAAATTTTCCCTATAAAAGAGTTTAAACAGGCTTTAAATGAAGTTTTAGATAGAGATAAGGGAAATGCTTTTGTTTATCCTGAAATTAATGGTTATGAACCTTTTAGGGAATCTATTACTTCTTTTTTACATGAAAATTATAATATGACAGTTGATAAAGATCAGATACAAGTAATTTCAGGTGGTCAACAGGGGATAGATATCATCACTAAAACCTTAATTTCTCAAGGGGATTGTATCTTTGTTGAAAATCCAACCTATTCTGGAGCTATTGCAGCTTTTAAATCCAGAGGAGCTAAAATTATGGGAATCCCTATGCTAAAAGATGGATTGGACTTAGATATATTTCATGAATATATCAAAAGATATAGACCTAAATTTTTATATATGATGACTAATTACCAAAGTCCTACCACCTACTCTTATAGTGAAGAAAAACAAAAGGAACTTATCAAACTTAGTAAAAAATATAATTTTTATATCATCGAAGACGATTTTTTAACAGATTTGAATTATGATGATGATAAAAAAACACCATTAAAATCCAAAGACACTTTAGATCAAGTTATATATATAAAAAGCTTTTCTAAGATATTTATGCCAGGAGTAAGAATTGGTTTTATGACGGTACCTAAAAAACTCTTTAAAGATATAATTAGAGCTAAACATACTACAGATATTTCTTCTTCTGGATTTTTACAGAGAGCTTTCGATCTATATCTACGAAAAGGATATTGGAAAGGACATGTAAAAACCATTAAAAAAGTCTATACTAAAAAATATAATACTATGGTAGAGGAATTAGAAAGACTCAAAAAATATGGAGTAGATTTTATTCAACCTAAAGGCGGACTAAGTTTATGGGTCAAATTACCTAAAGAAATAGATTCTTTAGAACTTTATAATGAATGCGGAGAAAACAATGTAGCTTTAGTACCAGGCAAAATATTTTTCTTAGATGATAGTATTGATTCTAACTATATTAGGCTCAGTTTTGGAGCTGTTTCAAATGAAGAAATAGTTCATGGTATAAAGGTAATAGAAAATCATCTTAGAAAAAAGTATAAAAAAGACAATAACGAATATCTACCTTTTGTATAATAATAAAATGAACAACACCTCTGTCATCCTGAGACCAATCCTATCATCATGAATAACAACTTAATCATCATGAATAACAACCTAGTATTCAGAATAACAACCTAGTCATTCTGAATAACAATCTAATCATTCTGAATAACAACTCTGTCATTCTGAATAACAACTCTGTCATTCTGAATAACAACTCTGTCATTCTGAATAACAACTCTGTCATTCTGAATAACAACTCTGTCATTCTGAATAACAACTCTGTCATCCTGAGCGTTAGCGAAGGATCTCACGTCCAGGATTCTTCGACTTTCCTCAGAATGACAAAACATGGTATATACTATTTTATATCTTTTAAAAATTCCATTATTAAAGAAATATATTCCTTTGGTTTTTCATACATAGCTGCATGGCCTACATCTTCTATTACTTTCCATTGAGAATTTTTTATTTGTTGATGAATTAGATGTTGATATTTAATAGGAGTAAGAGTATCCAATTCAGAACTTATGATTAATGTAGGTACTTCAATGTCTTTTATATTGTCATAAACATGGTATTCATCTGCACTTTCTAATCCTCTTTTAAACCTTTCATACCATTTTTCATTTAAAACTTTTGATAAAATCTTTGCCTTTTCTTTTATATCTTCATAGCTTTTTTCATAATAATTGAAAGAATACATATAAGGCATAGCTATAAGTGAAAAAATATCTCCATCAAAAGTAGAGGCTGCATAAATCCAAGCTTTCCCTATTTCTTTCATAATCTTTGTAGTATAGCTATCTGTATTTGATAATGCTAAAGATTTTACTTTATACTGATATTTAGATGTAAATGTAAGAGCCACCTTCCCCCCATAGGACATACCTACTAAATGTACTTTTTCAAGTTCCAGTTTATCTAAAAATTCTTTTAAAAAATCAGCTTGAGTCTCTACAGTATAACTACCTTCATAACTATCTGATTTACCTTGATCTAGTAAGTCTACAGTTACCATCTTATAATTCTCTGTTACAGTTTTAATAAAAGGAGACCAGCTATTGGTTGCCATCATAGCTCCATTTAAGAAAACTACTGGTTCACCATTTCCATATTGTTTATAATAGATTTTTTTATCATTTATAATTGTATAAGGCATTTTATCATCTCCTATTTGGTTGTTAATATTAGTATAGCAAAAAAACCGAAGATAATCTTCGGTTTTATATAAGAAACGATATCAATATTCAACACACTAACCTTTCACCAAAATTAACACCATCATAGTAAATCCAATTATTCCAAAAATAGGATAAATTGTTCTTACTAAATTTGCAAATCCAATTTTAGCTAATGGAATAGCAGATATACAAAATAAAGCTGTAACTAGTAATTTACCTTTTTTCCTAGATATTCTATTCATAAATCCAAATCCATTAGCCAATGCAGTAGTAAACATAGCAACCCAGAGGATAATAGCATATAATTTTCTATACCTTTCTCCCACATAACTACATACCATTAACATAGGAATATCTAAATTATGTACCTCATTATAATATATGAGCATAGAAGATAATATAGCAATACCAAGAATCGATAGTATAATTCCTCCTAACATACCACCTTTTATAGCAGTTTTTTTACTGTTAATCAATGGATATAAGGATGAAAATACTATGATTATTATTAAAGAATTAGAACCAAAATATAAAAAAGATGATGTGATAAAATTACCTTTATTTGTAATATTAGTTCCTTGGATATTTGTAAAATTATATTCTTCTCTTATATTTACATAAGAAGATGTAAATATAATTCCAATAATAAGTAATGGTACTAGTATAGTATTTATAAGAGATAACCCTTCTAAACTAAATAAAAATACAATAAAAGCAAATATAGTCATAACAAAAACTCCAGTATTAAAGGTTAACCCGAGTTCCTCTTTAAATATAGCACCAGATCCAGCTGTCATTACACTAAATCCTGTATATAAAGAAAAAATCATTATAGTATCCATTATAAATCCAATTTTTTTGCCAAATAAATTTATTATTAATTCATTAAAATCTTTTATTTTTTTATTATGTATCTTAATTAATAATAAACTGCCTACAAAAGAAAATAATAAACCTACTATAAACATACCTAAAATACCTTTCAAACCATAAGCCCCAAAAAATTCTACAATCTCCCTTCCAGAAGCAAATCCTGCTCCTATTACAGTACCTACATATATAAATCCAATTTTTATCCAATTTTTCATATAAAGCCTCCCTCCTGCTAATTAATAGTATTAGTAGGAAGGCTAAACTATAACTTTAAAATTGTTATTCTACAACAAAAAACTAGGCAAATTTGCCTAGTTTTTTAGTTTATTTGGTTTTTTGTACACTAAGGTCTTCTGCTTTCAATGCTTTTACAAATGAAATACAAGCAAATATCATTACAATAGCAAATGGGAAGGCTGCTACAATTGAGCTCGTTTGAAGTGCATCTAGTCCGCCGGCTTGCATTAATGCAAAAGCCATCATAGATTGAATAGCTCCCCACACTATTTTAATATTAGTACTAGGATTTAAATCTCCATTCCTAGACATCATTCCTAAAACAAAAGTTGCAGAATCTGCAGAAGTAACAAAGAATGTACACAATAAAATTATAGCTACTAAAGATATAATACTACCTAAAGGCACATGTTCCATAACAACAAATAAGGCTGTCTCTGTAACCTCAATTGCTTCAGCAGCGATTTCTGGTCCTAAGTTTATTCCAGTAGCTCCAAAAACAGCAAACCATAAAAGAGATCCTAAAGCAGGAACTATCGATACTCCCAATATAAATTCCTTTATAGTTCTACCTTTAGATATACGTGCAATAAATGATCCAACAAATGGAGCCCAAGCAATCCACCATGCCCAATAGAATATTTTCCAACCATTTATCCAGCTATTGTCACCAAAAGGATTTATTTGGAAACTTGATTCTATAAAATTAGATATATACATACCTACACCATTTGTTAAAGAATTTATTATTGTCACAGTAGGTCCTAATATAAAAGTTAATATCATTAAGGCACTAGCTAATGTTATATTTGCATTGGATAAAAACTTAATTCCTTTATCCAATCCTGTAATAGCTGATATCATAAATAAAACTGTAACCGTCACTATAATTATAATATTAGTGGTTGTATTTATAGGAACTCCAAATAAATAATTCAATCCACTATTAATTTGAAGAGTACCTAAACCAAGTGAAGTAGCTACTCCAGCTATTGTTGCAAATATGGCTAATATATCTATAAATTTCCCAATAGGCCCTGCAACTCTTTCCTCTCCCAATAAAGGTATAAAAATACTACTAATTAATCCTTGTTTCTTTTTCCTAAACTGCATATAAGCTAAAGGAAGAGCAATTACTGCATAATTTGCCCACGGATGCACTCCCCAGTGCA
>NZ_DATHXO010000013.1:0-7417 GCF_035459645.1 Schnuerera sp. | reverse complement strand
GCTTAAAAACTCTATTAATCTTTTTCCTACGAAATCGTATAGAACTAATGCTCTAGCAGTCATTGTACCTATTATCGCTGATAAAATTGCTACAGATAGTGATAATAATATATTTGAAAATAATATTGAAAATATTTTTGTATGAGGTGCAAATACATCTTTTATAGCCCTAAGTGAATAAGCTTCTGGTAGCAAATCTGGCCAAGGCCATCGACTGACAAAAGTCCAAAGAAGAAGTATTGCCATAGGTGCCAATATTGTAAATACAACAAGATATAAGAAAAATTTCAATAGTTTATTTGAATTAGTATCTTTCATGAATATCACCTTTTGTTTTTTTCCTTTTAGTTATTAAATAATAGATACCCGCAATTGTCCAAGCAATTATTAATATTAAACCATTCATGGCCATAGCATAAGGTCTATGGCGTAAATCAGGATGAATGTATTCAATATGAGCTTGTACAGGCAAAGCCTTTGGCATAGTTGCTCCCAATAGAAATGGCAGATCATAGGCTCCAAAGGAAAATGTTAAAATAATTAAGAAAGCTTTTCTTATAGCAGGCATACTTAGAGGTAAAGTTATATAAAAAAAGGACTTTAATTTAGATGCACCTAAATTTTCTGAAGCCTCTCCCAATGTATTATTTATACTAGACATTAAAGCTAAGCTAAAGTATGCAACAAAAGGTACTTCCTTCCATATATATCCTAAGATAATACCAAAGTTGTTCTTTGTATATAGTAACAATGGAAAATCTCCTTGGACATTTATTAACCCTAAATGATAAAAAAGTCTAGCAATCAAACCATTCTGAGAAAGTATACTTATAGCAAACAATGCCACTATAGTATGAGGTATTAGGATAGCAAGTTTGATTACTTGGATTACTTTACCTTCTGTGTGTTCTGTATATACTAGTGCAGCTGTGAGTATAGTTCCTAAAATCACTGCTAATACAGAGGATATAATGGATATTTGTAAGCTTACCTTTAAGGAATCAAGGAAAGTAGGATTATTAAGTATTTCAATATAATAATCTAAAGTTATATTTGTTAAATCAAAAGCTGGAATATATCCAAAACTTTGAACTATTCCATTTAAAACCCCAAATATAAAAAGAACACCCAATAATACTATGGGCATTATAAGTATATAGGGTGTTTTTTTATTCATAATCTTTCACTCCTAAAAATTATTTACCAACTACTTCTTCTAACCAAATTTCTTCTACTATAGGAACAATATTAGCTGGCATCTCTGGTAAACGCTTACTAAGAAGTTCATCTTGTGGTAGAACACCTTGTCCTATATCGACATTGTCAAATCTAGCTTTTTCTTCAGCATTTAATTTGCCATAGGAAACTACTGGTAGTTCTTTTAATTCTTCAAATTGAGTTGCCTGTATTTCAGCTGAAATAATTTCATTAATTGCCACCATAGCAGCAGCTTTATTAGGTGAGTTATTAGCTATAGCAATATAATTAGTATTTCCTACTGTACCTTTGTCAAATACAAATGTTCGTACAGTATTTTTATATATACCTTTTTCTATACCTGTAGCTACTGAGTAGGGGCCATAACTCATAGTCATTACTAATTCACCATCTTCAAACATGTTATTAACTTCTCCAGAAGTTGAAGGGAAGGTTTTTCCTTGATTCCATAAGTATTTGTTTAACTCCCTTAAATACTCTAAGGCAGGCTCTATTGCTTCCTTTACTACTTCTTTATCAGGCTCCATGCCTATGAATTGTTCATGTCCAACTATATCGTAAATTAATGTTCTTACAAAAGCACTTCCTGTAAAATCAGGCAATGCAGGATAAGTTACTTTGCCTTCATACTTTTTACAATATTCCATGAATTCTTCAGCATTTCTTGGTGTTTCTTTAGTCACAGCACTATCATTTATAAATACCATTTGTGCCTTTGCATATGGTGCTTCATAGCCTTCTATAGGAAATCCAAAGTCATTTTTGATTTCCTCATCGTTACTATCTATATATTTCTCAAAATTAGGTAATTGTTCTACAAAAGGGCCAAATAATAAATCATTTTCTTTAGCAGAATAGAAGTTTTCTCCATTTATCCATATCATATCAATGGTTCCTTCTTCCAAACCAGCTTGTTTTTCTCCTGATAGTTTAGCAAGTATATCGTCGATATCCATTCCAACAACTTCCAAAGTAATATCGTATTTTTCTTTTAATACTGGAGCAACAGTTTCATTTAACCATCTATTTCTATCTTCATCTCCACCCCAGCCATAAAAACTAACAGTATCTCCTTTAGCTTGTTCAATTATAGTGTCAAAATTTGCATTTGGGTCAAACACTTGAGACCCTACATTAGTATCATCATGTCCACTACAGCCTGTAATTAAAAATAAGGCCATTATAATTCCTAAAAACAATGGTAATCTTTTAAAATTCATTTTATCCTCCTTTTAATTGACAATCTTTTTGCACATAACATTATAACATAATAAGATGTTGTTGATTATAGGATTTATAATAATATATTTTTATAAACCTATGTTCTTTATTAATTATATTAATAATTGAAAATAAATTTTTCTAATATCATCTATTAAGCTCCTAAGCTAATTGGACAATTATACACTAAGCATCCTTAACCTATATCTTCAAATGTTTTTCCACCGATAACAATTTTTTATGTTTTTACTATACAATACAATATATTAGTATTTATTGCTTTTCTTTTATAGCTATAAAATGATATAATATTGTATAATTATAAGGTAAATGAGTTTCATGAGGGGATGACGGTTATGAGAGATAGAGAATTAGAAGAAAGTATAAAAAGAATAATCATGGGATTTGATGAAGCAATATTGAAGAATTTTATAAAACAGGAAAGGAAATTATGGAAAGATATAAAAATACCGCTAACTTTAGAAGGGTTTTTAAACCAACTTACAAAAGATGAAATGACAACAATACGACAAAATTTTAAATTACGAGGATTAAGCTCTTTAAAGAAAAATGAATTAGCTGATAAATTGAAAGATTTAATCCCATTAAAAATTAATACAGTATTGGATGTTTTAGATGACGAAAGGTATAGAATATTAAAAAAAATATTAAACCAAGGCGGATATATAAAAGTAAAGGATTTTGATTATAAAAAAGCAAAGTTTTTTAGAGAATTTGGATTGGTGTTTACTGGAAAATTAAATGGTGAAAAGGTATTAGTTATGCCTATGGAAATAATGAATGTATTTAAGGAATATGATACGAAAGAATATAGAAAATTAGTCAAAAGGAATACTCTTTGGATAGATTTAGTTGCTGGTATGTTGTTTTACTATGGATTTTTATATAATTCAATTATTATAAAAAAAGTAGAAGAGTATACAGGTAAAAAACCTAATGTAGTAGATCTTCCTATGGTTTTATTAAGTGCTTCTCAATATTATGAAAAATTAAAACTAACTGCCAAAGGATATAAAAATCCAGCAGTACATGATGAAAATTGGGTCGTTAAAGAGCAAAATGCAAGGGTAGACACGCCTTATTACCCATTTAGTAAATTAGAATTATTAAAAGCTTCAAAGGATAATTATATACGTAGAACTGCACAAACTAATAATTTTTCTGAATACTTGAAATTATTATATGATATCAGTGATGAAGAAATAGACGATATATTGAGGACTGTTCATGATATGATTAATTATGATTTTAATATAGAAGAAATGATTAATTATTTAAAAAACTTCTTGGAAATTGAAGATATAGAAGTATTTCAAATGATAGGACAGTTACTAATTGATATTAATAATAACACTAGGATGTGGATATTAAAAGGCTATACTTCTATTGAACTGATAAATTATAAAGAAAATTTAAAATCCAATAATACAAATATTATAGATATAAATACTAAGAAAAAGATTGGACGAAACGATCCCTGCCCTTGTGGAAGTGGTAAAAAATATAAAAAATGTTGCGGACGTTAATTAGATATTTTATCTGTAGATAAATTGGAATAGGTAGATAGAATTATCATATATTTAATTTTAAATATATGATAATCAGGAAGAGATAAATATATAAACAAACAAGGTGTGCCTAGGCACACCTTGTTTGTTTATAATGTCTATTTAGCTAAAAATTGATCTGCTGCTTCTAAGGCCATTGAACCATATACTGTGCCAGGACCTCCTGACATTAATATTGCTACCCCAACTGCTTCACAAATCTCTTCTCGTGTAGCACCAGCATCTATAGCTGCTTTAACATGACATTGAATACAGCCTGTGCATCTTACCGCTATGGCTATACATAATGCAATCAATTCTTTATTTTTTGTAGATAATGCACCATCTTTAATTGCTTCATTATGTAATTTGCTGAATCCTGCCATAATTCCTGAACAATTATTTTACACTAAGTATCAATATATTATTTTTAATGTAATTAACTAAATATTTTGATATAATATAATTAAGAAAACAAAAGTTGGTGAAACCATGGGCAATGAAATAGTGAATAAACATGATGCTATGTTTAAAGAGGTATTTAGTCATAAGGAAATAGCAAAAAGTTTCTTGGAAAACAATATACCAAAGGAAGCATTAGATACAATAGATATAGATAATATGGAACTATCAAGAGATTCCTTTGAAAATGAAGAATTAAAAGAAACCTTTTCAGACTTAATATATAGTACAAAAATAAATGGTAGAGATGTGTATATTTGTTTTCTATATGAGCATAAATCCTATAGAGATAAATTAACTGCATTTCAATTAAATAAATATATACTAGAAATATGGATTGAAACAATTCAAAAACAGGAAAAAGAAGAATTGCCGATAATATTACCATTAGTGGTTTATCATGGCACTAGAGATTGGAATATTAGAACAGACTTAAGGGATATGATCCCAGACTTTTATAGTTTACCAAGTTATTTTCAAGAAAGAATACCAGTATTTAAATACGATCTATATAATATTGGAGAATCTGGGGAAGATAATTTTGGAAAGTATACAAAATTGGCAGCTATGATGTTAACAGCATTTAAGTTTTCTCATGAAGAGGATATAGAAATAGTATTGGAAGAATTTTTATTAGTGACACATGATGCAATGAAGGAGAAGGATACAGATGAATTAACATATTTTATAAGGATATATTTAAATTATATACAGCAAACTCATAGGGATATTTCCGAAGATGAATTAATAGAAAAGATTAAAAAGATAGAAGGAAAGGAGGCTATTAAGGTGAGTATATTAGATAAAATAGAAAAAGAGGGTATAGAAAAAGGAATAGCTCAAGGCAGACAAGAAGGCAGACAAGAAGGCAGACAAGAAGAAAGAAGGATAATAGCAAGGACCTTGTTAAAAGAAGGCGCAGAAATAGCCTTAGTAGTAAAAGCAACAGGCCTTTCTAAAAAAGAAATAGAAAAATTAAAAAAAGAAGTTTAATTGGCTAGGAGATCCCTAGCCAATATTTTTAAATTATGATGAAACCAGAAAAACAAATACTAAAATAGACCATAAGATTATACGAAAATTGCCACATAAAAAATCTCCTTATCCCTTTTATGTAGCTATACCAAAAAAATGGTATAACAGTCTAAAGACTATATAAATGCAGATAGAAGGATAAAGAGAAGAGAGCAGATTATTATTAAAATGATGAGTAAACAAGGATATGTAATTCATAAAGCTACAGAAAATGGCAAAGGGACGTTTTGATTGCCATTTATTTAGGAGAAGGGAAACTATTAGACAAAACAGGTGGTGATAAATTGATAACAAATTACTTCAAGGATATCTTAGATAATTATCTTGAAAGCAAAACAGTAGGTAGATTTAATAAAAATCATGAAATGTTTAAGTTGATAAATTATACTACTACAGATTCTTTAAATGAGATTGTAAAAGAATATGGCTTAAGTGCAAGGGGATCTTGTGGTGCTGGTACTTGGACAAGATATCCATGGATTGCTGCATATAACGAAGAGATTACTACTACTATTCAAAGGGGAGTATATATAGTTTATTTATTTTCTGAAGATATGAGTAGGGTATATTTAACATTGAATCAAGGATGTACAAATCTAAAAAAGGAATTTGGCACTAAAGCTGCCAAAGAATCCATGAAGACCACAAGAGAAATGATAAGAAATACTTTAGATAATACTAGATTTAATATAGATAATAATTTGATTATCGGTAATGTTGATTATGAAATTGGTTCAATATATTATAAAGAATATTTGAGAGATAGTTTTCCAAGTGAGGAAGAGTTTATTGAGGATTTAAGAGATATGATTAGAATTTATAATGATTATTATAATTTGATTTATCTTAAAGCCAATGAAGCCATAGACAATCACATTAAGATTAAGTCAAATACACAAAAATCTGGAGAGAAAAATATGGAAGATAATATAAATAGTATATATAAAAATATTAAATCAAAGGGTTTTATTTTTTCCTATGAAGATTTAAGCAATTTTTATTTAAGTTTGAAAACAAAACCTTTCCTTATTTTAGCTGGTATTAGTGGTACAGGCAAATCGAAATTAGTAAAGTTATTTGCTGAAGCTGTAGGAGCTACTACTGTAAATAATCAATATAGTATCATTAGTGTGAAACCAGATTGGAATGATAGTACAGAACTATTTGGATATAAAAATATTAATGATGAATTTATCCCAGGACAATTAACTAGGATAATTGAAGAGGCATCAAAGCCTGAAAACTTGAACAAGCCATATTTTGTATGTTTAGACGAAATGAATTTAGCTAGAGTTGAGTACTATCTAAGTGAATATTTAAGCATTATTGAATCTAGATATTTTGATGATAACAATCAATTGTTAACAGATAAGATCTTTTCTAATAGTTATCTACTTGAAGATAATCCATATGCTAATTTAAGAATTCCAGAAAACCTATATATTATTGGTACAGTTAATATGGATGATACCACTTTTGCTTTTAGCAGAAAAGTATTAGATAGAATTAATACAATAGAGTTTTCTGATGTAAGATTAGATATTTTAGATTTTGATTTTGAAGATAATATAGAAGACATGAATTTAGATAACTCTTGGTTTAAAACTAGCTATTTATCCATTAAAGATGCTATTAAAACTGATAGGGAATATGTAAATAAAGTAAATAATGAAATTATAGAGATTAATAATATAATGGCTATGGGAAAGAAACATTTTGGCTATAGAGTAAGGGATGAGATAATATTTTATATGTTGGAAAACAAAAGATATAGTTTGTTGGAAGAACATATAGCTTTTGATTATCAAATTATGCAAAAGATCTTACCTACTATTACGGGGAGCGATAGTGTGATTAAAGATATATTAATAGATCTTTACAATTATTGTAATCCAAGCAATCATATTATAGAT
>NZ_DATHXO010000012.1:0-8469 GCF_035459645.1 Schnuerera sp. | reverse complement strand
GTGTCTGCCCTATATTGCTTATGAGAACAGGTAAAATAGTAGTGAGTAAATTTAACTTTATATTTTGTGATGTGGAATTTTGTTTTTTATTCAGTAACATTGGGAAAAAATATACATAATATATTATTAATTGGTTTATATTTGGAGGGATGATATGAAGGTAAAAAATTTCATGATATTAGGAGGGGATAATAGAAATATTGAATTAGCCCGTCTACTTTACGAAGATGGATACCATGTATCAATATCCCATATTGAAGGTTTAAATTTTAAAGAATCAGATATAATCATAGGCCCTTTACCTTTTTCTAAAGATAATAAAACCGTTAATGCACCTTTTCATACAAATGAAATACTTATAGAAATCATCCTTGAAAACATAAAAAAGGATCAGCTTCTTATTGCTGGTAAGATTGAAGATGAACATAGATTAAAAGCAAAAGATTATGGGATTGACATAGTAGATTATTTTGATAGAGAAGAGTTACAGGTTTTAAATGCTATCCCTACTGTTGAAGGGGCTATTAAATTAGCTATAGAGAATTCATCTATTACTCTCCATAGTTCCAATGTTTTAATATTGGGTTTTGGAAGAATTGGAAAGGTTTTAGCAAAAATGTTATATGGGCTAGGTGCTAATGTTCATATAGCAGCTAGAAAGCATAGTGATATAGCTTGGATTAAAAATTTAAAATATAATCCCATATATATTGATAAACTGGATGAGTACATTAATAATATGAATTTTATATTCAATACAATCCCATTTTTAATACTTACCAAAGATAAATTAAAACATCTCCATAAAAATACTTTAATAATCGATTTAGCATCTCAACCAGGTGGTGTTGATTTTAAGGAGGCAGATAAATTAGGAATTAATGTTATCCATGCCTTAGGATTGCCTGGTAAATATGCTCCAGTAACTGCTGCTAAGATTATCAAAGAGACTATTTATAATATCATTGAAGAAAGGGGTATATGAAAATGATATTGAAGGGAATGAAGATAGGCTGGGCATTAACAGGTTCTTCCTGCAATTTTGAATATGTTTTTCCAGAGATAGAAAGATTAGCAAACAAAGGAGCAGATCTATATCCAATAATATCTTATTCTGTAAATTCTTTTGATACAAGGTTTGGCACTGCAGAAGAATGGAAAAACAAACTTAGAAATATAACTGGTAAGGAGCTAATTACAACTATAGTGGATGCAGAGCCTGTAGGTCCAAAATTAGGATTAGACATATTGATAGTAGCACCATGTACAGGAAATACATTATCCAAATTAGCTAACGCTGTAACGGATACACCAGTAACTATGGCGTGTAAGGCTCATTTAAGAAATCAAAAACCTTTGGTATTAGCTATTGCAACCAATGATGGTCTAGGTGCAAATGGTAAAAATATAGGACTTCTTTTAAATATGAAAAATATTTATTTTGTACCTTTTGGTCAGGATAATTCAAAGGGGAAACCCAATTCACTTGTTGCAAAATTTGAGAAGATAGAACCTACTCTTATAGAAGCTTTAACAAATAAACAAATACAGCCAATTTTAGATTAAAAGAGATCTTTTTCAGATCTCTTTTAATATGGATTATTTAAATAAATGATCATATAAATTTTGAGCAAAATGTGAAATATTTTCTTCTTTTAAAATTATAGATATTTTCTTTTTATATGGAACCAGGTCTAAAATGTTTTTATTATTATATATAAATTGTTTTAAATCTTTCAGTAATATACTATTATATTCTTCATCAATAAATATAGAAAGAACGGCATTTTCACCTTTTTGTTTGATAGTTATTCCAATTATTTTTCTAATGTCAGGTGTATTTGATATGAGAGTACCTTCTACATTAGAATTTGTCGAAGTAATTTTTATTGGGATATTAAATTTCTTACCTATTAATACGGCTTTAGGATGGATTATTCTAGCTCCATTGGAAGCTAAATTATACATATTATCATAGGAAATATTCTTAATATATTTTGTATAAGGCACTATGGTAGGGTCGATAATTCCTACTCCTGGGACATCGGTAAAAATATCTATTCTTTCAGCACCTAAATATCCACCTAAAGCTACAGCAGTAGTATCACTTCCACCTCGGCCTAATGTTGTGATTTCATTGTCTTTGGTTATTCCTTGGAATCCAGCTACAACGGCAATTTTACCCATTTTTATATATTTCATTATAGTTGAAGTATCTATATTTATTATTTCACTACAATTGAAATTATTATTTGTAAGTATACCAGCTTGAAAACCTGTTAATGGCTCTGAAGGGATATTTTCCTTATCTAATAAATGGGATAATATAGCTATAGATATTGTTTCACCACAAGACATTATTAAGTCTTTTTTCTTAGGATCTATATTATTATTTATTTTTTCTAATTGTTGAATAAGTGTATCTGTAGCATAAGGGTCTCCTTGTCTACCCATAGCAGACACTACAATTACAAGGCTATTTCCTTCATTTATACATTTTTTGATATGAGTTAAAATTTTACTTTTAGCATTTAAATTTCTAAGGGATGTTCCTCCGTATTTTTGAATTATAATTTTCATAACAATCACCTACAATGGATTTATATTGTCTATAAATATCAGTTAATTATATAGTATTCATTTTTCATTTAAAGGGTTAAGGAATAACTTAAGAACATGTTTAAAAAAATCACATAATATGTACTATAGTCAAAATAGAGGAGGTTTGAAAATGGTTAATTGGGGGAGATTAATTACAGCAATGATTACACCTTTTGATGAAGAACTAAATGTAAACTATGATGAAGCAATTTTGTTGGCAAAACGTTTAGTAAAAGAAGGAAATACTGCTTTGGTTATAACTGGAACTACAGGGGAAGCACCAACCCTTAAGTCAGATGAAAAAGTTAAATTATATGAAGCCATTAAGAGAAATGTGGATGTACCTATTATTGCAGGTGTTGGGACTAATTCTACTGAAGATACTATTATAAATGCAAAGAAAGCAATAGAAGCAGGAGTAGATGCATTATTAATTGTTACGCCATATTATAATAAGCCTAGCCAAGATTCATTATATCTTCATTTTAAAACGATTGCAGAAGCTGTAGATATTCCAATTATGCTATATAATGTTCCAGGACGAACAGGTTGTAATTTATTGCCTGAAACTGTAAAGAGGTTGGCTAATATAGAAAATATAGTAGCTCTAAAAGAGGCAAGTGGAGATATAAATCAAATATCGGAGATTATAAGAATAAAACCTAAAAACTTTTTAGTCTATTCTGGTGATGATTCTATTACATTACCAAGCATGGCAGTAGGCGGCTATGGAGTAGTTAGTGTTTGTTCTCATGTGGTAAGTAAAGAAATGAAGGAGATGATAGATGCTTTTGTATTAGGAGATATTAAAAAGGCTATGGAAATACATTTAAGATTATTTAAACTTTTTCAAACACTATTTATCGTTTCAAATCCAGTTCCTGTAAAGATGGCATTAAACATGACTGGAACCAAAGCTGGAGGGTTGAGACTACCTTTAATGGAAACTAATTTAGAAGTGAAAAAAACAATTCAAAAGGAATTAGAAAGTGTTGGTATTAGACAAGTAGAATAATTTAAAATAGTTTCTGATATACATTATTTAAAGGGTGATCTTGGATTACCCTTATATTTTTAAAGCTAAAAGGTATTTAATTATTTCGACTCCCTAGATACATTTATATTTAAATGGTATAATGTGGTTTGTAAGGGGGATTAAAATTGAGTGATAAACTATATGATGAGAGGACAGAATTTTTATTAAATAACGATAATCTCTATTATAATATAGCATATTTAGCTTGGCCAATAGTTATACAGTCTTTACTTCAAGTTTCAGTAGGAACAATTGATATAAAGATGGTAGGTTCTTTAGGAGTAGATGCTATATCGGCAGTAGGAACGGGCAGAAATGTTATTATGCTAATAATGGTATTGGTAATGGCTATTTCAACTGGTACCATTGCAATGGTAGCTCGTTCAATGGGAAAAGGAGACAAAAAAAGTACATCGGTTAGTGCAGGACAATCCTTTTTTCTATGTTTGTTAGCTTCAGTATTTATGGTGCCTTTTGGCCTTTTAACAAACAAAATGATTTTACAACTTTTAGGTGTTAGCGATAACGTATTATTCTTAGCACAACAATATATGGAAGTTTTCTTTTTATCCATACCTTTTTTCTTATTGCATTTTATTGCAAAGGCTATATTTCAAGGTGCAGGGGATACAAAAACGCCATTAGTAATAGATATTATTATGAATATAGTAAATGTAGTAGGTAATTTTATATTTATCTTTGGATTTTGGATATTTCCTGAAATGGGAGTTATGGGGGCGGCAATAGGAACAGGCATTTCTCGCTTGGTAGGATGTATTTTAGGATGGAGTGCATTACTTAGTGGAAGGTTTGTAGTACATGTGCAAATTGAGGATATTATAAGGCCTAATTGGAAAGTATCAAAACAGATTGTTGGAATTGGTATACCTGCTGCGCTACAAGGCCTTTCAAGAAATATAAGTAGGTTTTTATTATTTGCTATATTGGCTAGAACAATAAGAGCAGATGCAGCTGTGCCAGCTTATGTTATTGGAACTAATCTAAATCAATATGCATTGATGCCAGGATTAGCTATAGGGACTGCTGCTGCCACACTATCCGGAATGAATATTGGAGCAAATAAATTAGAGCGGGCAGAAGAGAATGGGAAAGTGTGTGCTATTCTTGGAGCAGCTTTAATGGGAGTTATTGCATTGACTTTTGTTATTTTTTCAACTCCTTTTATTAAGTTTTTTTTAGATGAGGCAAATCCTGATGTAATAGAAATAGGGAAAAGATTTTTGATTATAATTGGAATTTCAGAGCCATTACATGCAGTCACCATCACTTTATCTAGGACTATGCAAGGTGCTGGTTATACGAAGGTTCCTTTTTGGATAACCTTTATATCTTGGTTACTAATTAGAGTAACTTTAGCTTATATTTTAGCTATTGTATTTAAATTACAATCAACAGGAGTTTGGATTGGCATTAGTGTATCAACATTTATTTCTGGTTTAATGTCTTACTATGTTTTTAAACAGGGCAAATGGAAACATGTAGCTATAGAGTAAAGTATAAAGTTTGGGTAATTTAATATTAATAGGGATATGTAGAGGTGAATATGGATTGGGAAATATAATGGACAAAAAAGAATTAATAAAATCGCCTTTAAATTTTACTGGAGGTAAATTTAGATTATTAAATCAAATTTTACCTCTATTTCCCAAAGAAATAGATACGATGATAGATTTATTTTCTGGTGGCAGCAATGTTGGTGTAAATATAGAGGCAAAAAAAATAATATCAATCGATCATCAGAACCAATTAATAAGTCTTTTTAATACTTTTATTGATCAGAATAAGGATAAAGTATTCCAAGGAATATTTGATATTATTGATAAATATAATCTATCAAAAACCTTTGAGCATGGATATAAATACTACGGTTGTAATAGCATGGATGGATTGGGGAAGTATAATAAATCAAAATTTGTAAAACTAAGAGAAGGTTATAATAGGTTAGTAGATGAGGAATCTTTTTATAAAGACATTATGTTCTATGTTATAACTATATATGCTTTCAACAATCAAATAAGATTTAATAAGAAAGGTAAATGTAATATACCAGTGGGGAAAAGGGATTTTAATTTAAACTTACAACGGAATCTATCCAAATTTATAGATAGAATTAAATCTATTGATATACAATTTTATGCCATGGATTTTAAAGATTTATCAATAAATACATATGATAAAAAAGGTTTGTTTGTCTATGCAGATCCTCCTTATCTAATAACTAGAGCCACATATAATGAACAAAATGGTTGGGACTTAATAAAGGAAAAAGAACTTTTAGAATTATTAGATCAAATAGATTTAAAAGGAATAAAATTTGCATTATCAAACGTAATAGAGAGTAATGGTAAAAGAAACTATATACTAGAAAAATGGAGCAAAAAATATAAAGTCCACTATTTAAATTATAGTTATAATAACTCAAACTATCAAAAAAGCAAAAGCCGATCATCTAAAACTATAGAGGTACTGATTACCAATTATTAAAATTGTTTATAAGAAAAATATTTAAGGAAATAAATAATGGGTATTAATGAAGCTATCCATTATTTATTTCCTTGATTTTTTTGAAAATATAGTTATAATTATAGGGGCGGGGGGTATAGATGATTTAAATTAATCTTTAGGGGGGAGTTTATGGATTTAGGAAATGTTTCATTGCCAATAGCTTTTGGAGCAGGATTTTTATCTTTCTTTTCACCGTGCATTCTTCCGTTAATACCGGTTTATATAATGTATATGGCTGGTGTTAATTTGGAGAGTGAACTAGAAGAAAGAAGGCTCATTGCAGTAACAAGAACTATAGGTTTTATCATAGGATTTACTATTATATTTATGATAATGGGTACTTCTGCTAGTTTTTTAGGAAAGGTATTTATTAGGAATAAGGAAATTTTCGCTAAAGTAAGTGGAGCATTGATAATAATTTTTGGATTAAATATGATGGGGATATTGAATTTTGGATTTTTAAATATGCAGAAAAAGATTAAGGCACCTAAGAAAGCATCTGGTTGGTTTAGTTCCATATTAATGGGGATGGCCTTTGCTGCTGGTTGGACCCCTTGTTTTGGACCTGTACTGGCATCTATACTTATATATGCAGGAGGGTCGGCTACCGTTTCTAAAGGAGTATATCTATTGTTAGTATATTCTATTGGTATGGCAATCCCATTTTTATTGACTGCATTATTTATAAATGTATTTAGTAAGTTTCTAGAGAAGACAGAAAAAGTTATGATATATATTCCTAAAATTGGTGGCCTAATAATGGTGATTTTTGGGATATTAGTATTTTTTAATAAAGTTATAGATATAAGCAGATTAATGCTATGAAAGGAAGGGATAGAGTGAATAAAAAGATTTTAAGTATAATAATAATTGCTATAGTATTAGTTGTAGGACTATATTATTTTACTGAACTAGGACAGAGAGAAACAGAAGAAGATATAGTACCAGAAGACGATGTTTCTGAGGATATAGAGGATATAGATGAAGAGGCTTATGATGAAGTAGTGGAGGATGAGTTTACATCTGATATTAGTATTGGTGAAGAAGCACCAAACTTTACACTTAAGAATTTAGAAGGTGAAGAAGTATCATTATCTGATTATAGGGGGAATATAGTTTTAGTGAATTTTTGGGCTACCTGGTGTAAATATTGTGATATTGAAATGCCAGACCTCCAAAAATTAGACAGTGAAAATGAAGATTTGGTTGTTTTAGCAGTAAATGTAATGGAAGATGAATCTACAGTTGAGGAATATATTGAAAAAGGCGGTTATGATTTTGATTTAGCTTTAGATAAAGAGGGAGACATAGCAAAGACTTATTTAGTAAGCGGCCTTCCCACATCTTACTTTGTTGATAAAGATGGGATTTTGCTAGGAGGAGTACCAGGCATGATGACTTATGCACAGATGAACCAGCTTGTTGAAGGAATAAGGGAAAGTGAATAGATGAGACCTTTTTTCTTTTCTTATAAAGCTATACGTATAACTTGGTTTATGGCTTTTGGAATAATAATTGCTGGTATAAGTTATGTTATTTCTGGTATTTTAGCAAAAGAATATGAAGAAGAAAAAGATACTATAGAAGATATTTTTATGATTTTATTGATTATTGGATTTATTGGAGCTAGGCTTGGTTATGCCTTGGTTAACCTTCAATCCTATAAGGATAACATACTATCATTATTTAAGATATCTCATTATAATCTATCCCTTCTAGGAGGTATAATTTTTGGATTTTTGGCGTTATTGCTACTATCCAAAAGATATAAAATTGATTTTAACAAATTATTTAAGATATTTATAGTTCCATTTTATTTTTCTATGGCTGTAGGTATATGGGTATTAAAGTTTGATTGGTTATTGCTATCTTCAACCCATTTAAAAAATAATCCAATTAGTATACTTTTAGCGTCTTTAATATTTTTAATAGGAATGGTAGCGGAATTGATTTTATCTAAAAAATCTAAAAATAAATATATATCTTTTATAATATTAGCAGTAGTTATGTTTTTGTACTATTTATTATAGAAAATGATATAAAAAGTGAGAGTTGATTTCCAACTCTCACTTTTTATTTAAAAGAGTTTAACTTCTATTAAATAAGCTAGTAATCCTACTATTAATGCAGCTATCGTATTAAATCCTGTAGACCATAGAGCAGATTTTTTATCTATTGCAATCAATGGAAATAAAGCATCTCCATCTTGAGATATAGCGTTAGCTAAAAGAGCTGCAAAAGGCAACATTCCTTTAGTATATAGAGTTACAAATATAATTTGAGGGCCACATCCAGGAATAATCCCT
>NZ_DATHXO010000011.1:0-1756 GCF_035459645.1 Schnuerera sp. | reverse complement strand
AGGGTAGAACCAGAAGAAGATAATATGTTAAAAATCACGAATGACGGAAAAAAATTAGCCCTTGACCAAAGGCTTATCAATCCTCTTTTACCTGATGATCCTGATAGCAAGGTAAATGTATGTGTGAAAAACATTTATTCTATCTGGGATAAAACAAGGGATAATCGTTCAACCCAACTAGTATTTTCTGATATGTCTACTCCAAAGAATGATGGAAGTTTCAATGTTTATGATGATATAAGGGTCAAGCTTTTGAATATGGGTATTCCAGAAAATGAAATAGCCTTTATCCATGATGCTAATACAGAAAAACAGAAGGATGAATTATTTTCCAAAGTCCGTAAAGGTCATGTAAGGATTCTTTTAGGGTCTACCCAAAAGATGGGAACAGGTACTAATGTGCAAAATAGACTCATTGCTACCCATGACCTTGATGTGCCTTGGAGACCTGCAGATTTAGAACAAAGGGCAGGTCGTATTGTAAGACGTGGTAATGAAAATGATAAGGTTAAAATATTTAGGTATGTTACTGAGAATACCTTTGATAGTTATTTGTGGCAGACAATAGAAAATAAACAAAAATTTATCTCACAAATTATGACTTCAAAAACACCTGCAAGAGTAGCGGAAGATGTTGATGAAAACACCCTATCCTATGCTGAAATTAAAGCCCTTGCAACAGGTAACCCATTAATAAAGGAAAAGATGGACCTGGATATTGAAGTTACTAAATTAAAGATGCTTGAAGGAAACTACAAGAGTAATCTTTATAGTCTAGAAGATAAAATTATAAAGACCTACCCTAGAGAAATTGAAAGGTATGAAAAGCTTATTGAAGGCGCTAAAAGTGATATTGATAGAATCAAGCCACAGGGAACAGGTGATAATAAATTTACTTCTATAAAAATTGGAGATGAAGTAATTACAGATAGAAAATTAGCAGGAGATAAAATTCTTGAAGCAGTTAAGGGAGTGAAACTAGGAGATAAAAAGATTATTGGAAACTATAGGGGATTTCCTATAGAAGTAACATATAATTTTCTTACAAACCAACATAACTTTAATTTAAAAGGCTCCAACAATCACTATGGAGACCTAGGGGAAAATAGAGATGGGAACATCACAAGAATGGATAATGTCTTGGAGAGGATTCCTGATAGTTTGAAGAAATTTGTAGAAAAACTTGAAGCTACTAAGGAACAAATTGAAATTGCTAAAGAAGAAGTTAAAAAACCCTTTGATAAGGCAGAAGAATTAAAAAACAAGACACAAAGACTTACTGAAATTAATAGACTGCTTGACATGGGAGAAGTAGAAGACTTAGAGAATTTAAATCCTCTAATTGAAGATATTAAAAGGTTTATAATTGATTATTGTAATAGAGAGTTTGAACAAGATAATTCTTATGAGGATTTTAATAAACTTTATCCTGATGAAGGTCATATTGGACTTGCCTATACAACAACAGAAGATGGTAAACACGAAATACAGTATGAAATAAGTCTTAAAGATTATTCCTGGACACAATATGTAGATAATAAAGAAATATCTCATAGAAGTTATCTTGAAGATGAAGATGGCGGGACAGTTAATAAGGAAGAAGCCCTTGAAGCCTTTCTTTTAGACCTTAAGTATGGGGAGTTTAATGACTATGTAAGGGTTGATGAAAATGATTTAAGGGAAAAATTAGGACTTGAAATAGATGATGATGGAAATTATTATGATCCACTTGAAAAAGACCTAGATAATGATGGTA
>NZ_DATHXO010000010.1:0-8443 GCF_035459645.1 Schnuerera sp. | reverse complement strand
GTAGATGGTGAAATTTCTTCATTTAGCTATGTTGAAATTTTAGCAACTTCAGGTGAAGAGAAAAATGAAGGAAACTATAACTATCCAGATGGATTAGCAGTTATTCAAAATCTTAATGAACAATTTAACGAAAAGAAAGATTTAAATGAAATGGATTTTGATGCAGTATCAGGTGCTACTCACACTAAAGAAGCTTTTAAAGATATAGTTAATAGAATATTAGCTAATGCTGAAAAAGGTGAGACCTATACGCCAGTTTATACTGACGGGGAATATACAGCAAAAGCTGAAGAAGATAGTCATGGTTGGCTAGGCGAAGTAGTTGTAGTTGTCAAGGAAGGTGTGATAGTAGGAGTAGATTATTTTGAAACTGCTATAGAAGATATGGAAAGTAATAAAGTAGTATTTGATGAAGACAACCAACCTGTTACTGATAGTGATGGAAAACATGAAACAGAACCAGTTGATGTTAAAGCTGGAGAGAGAAAATCTGTAGAAAACTATGCTTATTTAGAACCTTTTGATGTAATAAAGGGAGTTCAAAAGTTAGTAATTGACAACAATGGTACAGAAAACCTAGATGTAGATTCTATTACAGGAGCTACAAGTACTAGAACTTTAATGGTTGAGTTAATTGAAGAAGCATTAGAAAGTGCAAAATAGAGATTAAACCCTAACATTAAGTTAGGGTTTTTCTGAATATAATTAGAGAGGAAAATTATCATGAAATCGAAAAGGGCTATAATTTTTATTATAATAGCTACAATTTTGTCATTTATTATTATAGGTTGTAAAGGTGTGGATACTAAAGGGCCTTTAACTAAAACGGAATTTTTAATGGATACTGTTATTACATTAAAGATTTACAATCATAATGATAAAAAAGCATTAAATAAAGCCATAGATAGATTGAAAGAAATAGAAGAAAAAATGAGTGCAACTATAGATACAAGTGACGTAAGTTTAATAAATAAAAATTCTGGCATTAAACCTGTAAAAGTTCATGATGATGTATTTGAAGTGATCCAACAAGCAAAATACTTTGCTACAATTACAGATGGTGCTTATGAACCTACGATAGGACCTTTAGTAGATTTATGGGATATAACTGGTACTGAAAAAGACGAAAGAGATAATATACCAGCAGAAGAGGAAATCAAAAATGCTATGGAATTGGTAGATTATAATGACTTAGAATTAATGGATGACAACCAGGTTTTTCTGAAAAAAAAGGGAATGAAATTAGATTTAGGTGGAATTGTAAAAGGCTACGCTGCTGATGAAGTAAAGGGTATTTTAATAGAGGAAGGCGTTGAGTCTGCTATTATAGATTTAGGAGGGAATGTCTACGCATTAGGAAGTAAAGAAAATGGAGAAGCGTGGAAAATAGGAATTCAGGATCCCTTTGAAGTTACAGGAAGTTTTTTAGGAATATTAAGTGTAAAAGATAAATCCATAGTTACATCAGGAGATTATGAAAGATATTTTATGTATGAAGGTGAAAAGTACCATCACATAATCAACTCTAACACTGGGTATCCTTCAGAAAATGAAGTTTCTGGTATAAGTATAATATCTGAAAAATCCATTGATGGAGATGCATTATCTACTGCATTATTCATACTAGGTGTAGATGAAGGAGTAAAGCTGATAAATAAATTAGATGATGTAGAAGCTATATTTATTACAAAACAAGAAGAAGTTTTTGTTAATGAAAATATTATAGAAAATTTTTCTTTAAGGAATAACAAGTTAAAATTGATTAAAAACCCAAACTAATATGTAATAAAACCCACCGTTAATAAATATCATAATAATAGATTAAGGTGGGTGAAATTATGTATAAAAGAAGATATAATATTAAGTATAAAGGAATTCTAAACTATTTTAAGAGAAGACTTCATTATAAAATACAATTGAAAAAAGTAATAGGGGTAATAATTATTTTAATATTTATCCTTATATTAAAAATTATGAATAATAGTATTTCATCAAATATTATACAAATAATTGATAATGGTATAAACTATGAATTCAGCATTAAAAAAGATGGGAAGATAATAATAGATTATGGCAAAAAATTATTAATGCTACCTGAAAAGACTTTATCTGTTTTAAATATATCAAACTCTACAAAATATCAGCCACCAATAGAAGGTGTAATTTATAGTCCTTTTGGAGAAACTAGATATTTAGATGGTAGAACCACCTTCAATAACGGTGTAGATATAATTCCAAATGAAGATAAAGAGCCTATATCAATTGAGGAAGGCTTTGTAAAAGTAATTGAAGACAAAGGGACAAAAGGGTATTTTGTTACAATCGAACATGAGGGTATGGTAACGGTTTATGGATACTTAGTATCAGTTTATATCAAGGAAGGAGAAGAAGTAGGGAAAGGGACTAAAATAGGTACATTAGGAACCAATAAGGATGGCAATAAGTATCTACATTTTGAAATTTGGATAGAAGGTTCACCGGTAGATCCATTGAACCACGTAGATTTTAAAGATAAGCTTTAAAACTGTCTAAGACAGTTTTGTTTTATTCTATTGTAAAAAGCAAAAAAATGATAAGATAGTATTATAGTACAGATGAAAAGGTGGTATCAGATGATAGACATTGATAAATTTGATAAATTATTAAAAAGGGTAGAAAAACCAGCTAGATATATAGGTATGGAAAAAAATGCTATTAAGAAAGATTTAGATCAAGTTAGAGTTAAATTTGCATTTGCATTTCCAGATATATATGAGGTAGGCATGTCCCATTTAGGGCTCCATATATTATATAATTTGATAAATGACAAGGAAGATTTTGCTTGTGAAAGAGTATTTGCCCCTTGGGTAGATATGGAAAAAGAGATGATTAAAGAGAATGTTCCTCTATTTACTTTAGAAAATAGAGAACCAATAAAGAACTTTGACTTTATAGGATTTACATTACAATATGAGATGAGCTATACAAATATTATAAATATGCTTAATTTAGGAGATGTTCCTATTCTTTCCAAGGATAGGAATGAAGATGATCCTTTTATTATTGCTGGAGGACCTTGTGCTTACAATCCGGAACCAATAGCAGATATAATAGATTTTTTTGTAATTGGTGAAGGAGAAGAAGTTACATTAGAAATATTAGATAAATATAAAGAAACAAAAGGGAATAGATTAGATTTTTTAAAGGAAGTAAGCAAGATTGAAGGAGTATATGTACCTTCCTTCTATGAAATACATTATAAAAAAGATAATACCATAGAGAGTATGGAACCATTGATAGAAGAAGCACCAAAGACTATAAAAAAGAGAATAATAAAGGATTTAAATAAAGCTTATTATCCTGAAAAAATAATAGTACCTTATATAGAAACAGTCCACGATAGGATTCCGTTAGAGATCTTTAGAGGTTGTACAAGAGGTTGTAGATTTTGTCAAGCTGGAATGATTTATAGGCCTGTTAGGGAAAAAGGAGTAGATAGATTACTTGAATTAGCAGAAAAATTATCAAAAAATACCGGGTATGAAGATATATCTCTAACTTCTCTTAGTTCCTGTGACTATTCAGAGCTTCAATTGTTAATTTCTAAATTGATAGATAGATATGAAGAACAAAAAATTGGGGTGTCATTACCTTCTCTTAGATTGGACTCCTTTAGTATAGAAGTGCTTAAAGAGATTCAAAAGGTAAGAAAAACTGGCCTTACTTTTGCACCAGAAGCAGGAAGCCAAAGGTTAAGAGATGTAATCAATAAAGGGGTAGAAGAGGAAGATTTAATTACAGCTACTACCTATGCCTTTGAAGAAGGGTGGTCTACTATAAAGTTATACTTTATGATTGGCCTTCCTACAGAGGAAGAAGAAGATATACTAGGAATTAAAGAATTGGGTTATAAGGTAAAAGATATATTTTTTAGTTTGCCTAAAAACAAAAGAAAGGGCAATTTAAAAATAACCCTTAGCGCTTCTTGCTTTGTACCCAAACCTTTTACGCCTTTCCAATGGGTAGGACAAAACTCAATAGATGAGTTTTATGAAAAGATCGATTTGCTAAAGAATAGTATTAGAGATAAAAAGATTACTTTTAACTACCATGATCCAAAACTTAGCTATTTAGAAGCTATTCTTGCTCGTGGAGATAGAAGACTGTCAAGAGTATTAATCCGTGCATGGGAAAAGGGCTGTAAATTTGATGGATGGTCTGAAAAGTTTGATTATGAAAAATGGATAGAAGCTCTTGATGAAACTGGAATAGATGGAGATTTTTATGCATTGAGAGAAAGGTCTATTGAAGAAGTGTTGCCTTGGGACTTCATTGAATCAGGAGTTACTAAAGAATATCTAGTGAAAGAATATGAAAAGTCAAAACAAGAAGAATTAACTAGGGATTGTCGACTAGGGTGTACTAATTGTGGCATTAATAGAAGTTTTACAGGTGGTGTTTGCAAATGATGCTTAGGGTAAAATTTACAAAGGAAAATTACTTAAAATATATATCTCATCTTGATCTAATGAGATTATTTCAAAGGACTTTTAGGAGAGGGAATATACCAATAAAATATTCTGAAGGGTTTAACCCTCAACCTAAACTTTCTATAGCTAATCCATTAGCCTTAGGAATAGAAAGCGTTGAGGAATATATGGATATTGATTTGTATGAAAAAATATCAATAGCTGAATTTATAAAAAGAATGAATGAAGAGTTGCCAGATGGGATTAGAATAGTAAATGCTAAATATGTACAAGATAAAAGATCTGTCTCATCCCTTATAGGTTGGAGTTATTATAAGATAAAATTTGAAGCAAATAAATTGAATAATAAAGAAGAACTTGTAACTATTATTGAAAATTGGCTGAAAAAAGATGAAATTATTATCAAAAAAATTAAGCGTAAGAGAGGGAAAATTACTGAAAAAGATCAAAATATAAAGTCGTTTATAGGAAATATAGTGATAGAAGATTTTTATAATAAAGATGTTATCCATTCAGAACAAATAATAACAATAAATTGCTTATTAAAGTCAGGAGATCATGGTAATCTAAAGCCTATTGATTTTATTAAAGCTATGGAAGATTATATGAAAATAGGTATAAATTTTGATACTATAGATATAAAGAGGCTTCAATTACTTGCTGAAGAAAAAGGTAGGATTATATCGCCAATGTAGGAATTTAGGAGAGGTAATATGAATTATATTTTTATTGATTCGAGGAATAATTTTGAGATGATAGGGATAGTAGAAGATAATAGACTTGTTGAATTCTATATAGATAAAAAAGGGCATAGTAAACAAGCGGGGAATATTTATAGGGGACGGGTAGTAAATGTGTTACCTGGTATGGAAGCGGCTTTTGTTGATATAGGACAAGGAAGGAATGCTTATTTATATGTAAAAAATGCTTTGCCTAAGGAAATGATTAGTACAAATGTACAAGTAAATATACAAGATATAATAAAAAATGGAGAAGAAATAATTGTACAGGTACTAAAAGAAGCTTCAGAAAACAAAGGGGCTAAAGTAACGACCCATATTACTTTGCCAGGAAGATTTGTAGTGCTAACACCTTTTTCTAATAAAATAAATCTTTCGAGAAAGATAAATGACCGAGAAGAAATTGAAAGATTAAATCAAATAGGAGAAGATATGCAAAAAGACAATATGGGACTTATCTTTAGAACAAAAGCATTTGGTGTAAATGAAGAATTGTTAATAGATGAATACAATATGCTAATAAATATATTTAGAAAAATTGAAAAGGAAAAAAAGTTTTTACCTTGTCCAAAATTAATATATAAAGAGATGGAATTATCTCATCAAATAATCAGAGATGTTTTTAATCATAATATCCATAAGATAATATTAAACGACAAAGAAAAATACGATAATATATTGAGTTTTCAAGGGATTATATTTCCAAAATTAGAAGAAAAATTGTATTTAGATGAGGGTTTTAACATATTCTCCCAAGGAAAAATTGTAGATGAAATTAAAACTGCATTGGCTAGGAAAGTAGCTTTAAAAAGTGGAGGATATATTGTAATAGATGAGACAGAAGCTTTAACAGCTATAGATATTAATACAGGAAAATTTATAGGTAGTAAAAATCTAGAAGACACAGTGGTTAAGACGAATTTAGAAGCAGCTGAAGAAATATCCAAACAAATTAGACTGAGAGATATTGGTGGAATAATAATAATTGATTTTATAGATATGAAAAACAACAAGGATATTTCTTTAGTTTTAGATAAGTTAAAAGAATTTTTAAGCTATGATAGAAATAGAGCAAATATTATTGGTATCACAAAATTAGGATTAGTAGAGTTGACTAGAAAAAAAGTTAGAAACAGTTTGAATTCAAGCTTTATAGAAAAATGTCCTCATTGTGATGGAAAGGGTAAAATTTTGGATAAAAGTATTGACAAATCCCTATTTATCTGGTAAAATTTTTGTTTGTAGGTAGCCGCACAGTGTGGGTTTAAGCTTAGTCACCTAACATTGGCGAGACTGGTTAGAGGAGGTGCAATATATATGTATGCTGTAGTTGAAACAGGTGGTAAACAATACAGAGTCCAAGAAGGAGACGTTGTATTTGTTGAAAAGATTGACACCGAAGAAGGAGAAAAAATAGATTTATCTAAAGTACTTCTTGTTTCTAAAGAAGACGATTTACTTGTTGGAAAGCCTTATGTTGAAGGAGCAAAAGTAGAAGCAACAGTTTTAGAGCAAGGAAAAGCGAAAAAGATCATCGTTTTCAAGTATAAGGCCAAGAAGAACTATAGAAAGAAACAAGGACACCGTCAGCCTTATACAAAATTAAAAATTGAAAAGATTGTTGGTTAATATGACAGAAATAACTATATTTAAGGATATAAAAGGTTATATTGAAAGATACAAAATTTCTGGGCACTCGGGTTATGATATTAAAGGCAAAGATATTGTATGTGCAGCAGTTTCGATTCTTGGGCAGACTGCATTAATTTCTTTAGTTGAAGTTTGTGGAGTGAGAGAAAATGAAATAAATTATACTATAGATGATGAAAAAGGTATTATGGATGTAACCATTTCTAAAACCATAGATAAGAGTATCAGAAGAGAAACAGAGATAGTTTTAAAAACTTTAGAAGTAGGAATAAAAGCAATATTGGAAAGTTATCCAGAGTATATAACTCTCAAATATAGGGAGGTGTAGAGAATGATAAAGCTAAACTTACAATTGTTTGCTTCTAAAAAGGGAGTAGGTAGCTCTAGAAACGGAAGAGATAGTGAAGCTAAACGTTTAGGTGTAAAACGAGGCGATGGTCAGTTTGTTCTAGCTGGTAATATCCTTGTAAGACAAAGGGGAACAAAGATTCATCCTGGTAACAACGTAGGTAAAGGTGGAGATGATACTTTATTCGCAAAAGTAGATGGCGTTGTTAAGTTTGAAAGAAAAGGTAAAAATAGAAAACAAGTTAGCGTATATACTAATGAGGAATTAGCATAAATTCTAAAGCTTGCCAATAATATGGTAGGCTTTTTTTTCTTAAGGATATTAGAATATTTTTGAATTACTAGAATAAAATAATATCTATATTAATGGATATGGTTTTTTAATTATTGACAGTAAGGTATAAGTTGGTATAATTAAATTACAAAACGATAGAGGATGATAATATGTTTATTGATATAGCTAAAATCAATCTAAAAGCAGGAAAAGGTGGAGATGGTGCTGTAGCATTTAGAAGAGAGAAATATGAGCCTGCAGGAGGTCCTTATGGAGGCGATGGAGGCGATGGAGGAAATATAATCATCCAAGGAGATGAAGGTATAAGAACCTTGATGGACTTTAGGTATAAACGGTCTTATAAAGCGGAAAATGGAGAGAATGGCAGGACAAAAAAACAATTTGGGAAAAAAGGTCAGGATTTAATCCTTAGAGTCCCTGTAGGAACCTTAGTAAAAGACGAAGAGACAGGAAAGGTAATAGTAGATATTAAAGAACATAATCAGAGTTTTATAATCGCAAAAGGAGGTAGAGGAGGAAGAGGTAATGCTAAATTTACTACTTCTACTAGGCAAGCCCCTAGATTTGCAGAACCAGGGATAAAAGGAGAAGAAAAAAACATTATTTTAGAATTGAAATTACTAGCAGATGTAGGATTAATTGGTTTTCCAAATGTAGGAAAATCTACTATATTATCTATTTTATCTGAAGCCAAGCCTAAAATTGCAAATTATCATTTTACTACTTTAACACCAAATTTGGGGGTAGTTAAAGTTGATGAGGAAAAAAGCTTTGTTATCGCTGACATTCCTGGATTGATAGAAGGAGCTCATGAAGGGGTAGGATTAGGACATGATTTTTTAAGGCATGTGGAAAGAACTAAACTATTAGTCCATGTACTAGACAGCTCTGGTATAGAAGGGCGAAACCCCATAGAAGACTTTTATAAAATAAACGAAGAA
>NZ_DATHXO010000009.1:0-1559 GCF_035459645.1 Schnuerera sp. | reverse complement strand
ATAACTTCCGTTTACTTCAACTGTATCTTCAGACTTTTTCTTAGCATTATACAAGTGATTAATAACCCAGCATCCTAGAATACTTGTCGGTCTATGTGACGGTGAAATGGAATGGGTTGCCTGCGTGAACTTTTTCCCTTTTCCAATTACTGCCTTTGTAATGATTTCTCTATAGTCTTTATCTAGAAAACTCATAATAACGTTTACCTCCTCTTTTTTCATAGTCATTTTATGCAAGACAAATACCTAAAGTGCATAACGTATCTATGAAATATAAAGAAAAGGAAGTTTTTAAGGAGTACATAAGTGTAATACTGGTAAATTATATTTCACTCCTGTATTATAGTCATCCTCACCAAAAGCTGGAGCAGAATGGACTATTCCAGTACCGTCTTCCGTAGTTACATAATCCCCCAATGTAACGAAGAATGATTTTTTATCTTCCTCTATTTTTATAAATGGAATTAATTGTTCGTATTCTATATACTCTAAATCCTTACCTTTTAATTCTTCCAATACTTCATAATCTTCTACTAATACTTTATCTGCTAAAACTTTACCTACATAATATATTTCATCATTTTGTTTCACCTTTAAATAGACCTCTTCTGGGTTGACAGTAAGACATACATTACTAGGTAAAGTCCAAGGCGTAGTAGTCCAAGCAAGGAAATATTCATCTTTGTCCTTTAGCTTAAATTTAACTACTACAGTTTCTGATTTTATCTCTTCATAACCTTGAGCTACCTCATGAGAAGCTAAACCTGTTCCACAACGAGAACAATAAGGCAATATTTTATGTCCTTCGTAGATTAAACCTTCTTTAAAAAATTTGTCTAGAATCCACCAAACCGATTCTATATAATCGTTTTCTAAAGTTACATATGGATTATCTAGGTCGATTTCATATGCCATTCTGGTAGTCATTTCTCTCCAAAGTTTTTCGTATTGGAATACAGACTCTCTACATTGTTTGTTGAATTTTTCAATTCCATACTCTTCAATTTCATGTTTGTTTTTTAAATTCAATTTTTTCTCTACTTCAATCTCTACAGGTAGACCATGGGTATCCCATCCTGCTTTTCTTTTTACTTGGTAACCCTCCATAGTTTTATACCTACATACTAAGTCTTTCAATGTTCTAGCCATTACATGGTGAATTCCTGGTTTGCCATTGGCTGTTGGAGGTCCTTCGTAGAAAATAAAAGGTTTGTTCTCGTCCCTATTTTCTACAGATTTATGAAGAAGATCAATTTGTTCCCAGTATTTTGAAATTTCTTGTTCCCTCTTGCTTACTGGTTCATTAGATAATTCTCTAAATCTAGTCAATTTTCTCATCCTTTCTAATTAGGGAACAACCTACAAGTTGTTCCCTACGATTATTTTTCGAAATTAAATATAGTTTTAAAAATATACAAAATAAAAGTCCCTAAGTATATACTTAGGGACGAATTTCCGCGGTACCACCCAAATTATAGGATAAAATTTAACTATCCTATCACTCTTTTAATATAACGCTTATAGCGTAATATCCTACTATAACTTCAGATATTATACTC
>NZ_DATHXO010000008.1:0-3978 GCF_035459645.1 Schnuerera sp. | reverse complement strand
AGGCTAAATTTTTCATCATCAATTAGATAGTTACCATATAGGTTATATTAGTATAAATAGATTCTATAATTATATTTAATATTATAAATATGAACTGAATATGAACTACCCTAATTTATTTTATCCTATAAGACTATTCTTCTATAGGTAACTCAACAATAAAAGTAGATCCCTTGCCCAATTTACTTTCCACATAGATACTTCCTCCATAAATATCTACAATCCTCTTCACTAAAGGTAATCCTAATCCACTTCCTTCATAGGAGTGGCATTTTTCACCTTGATAAAACTTTTCAAAAATATATTCCATATTTTCATCACTTATACCAACACCATAATCTCTTACTTTCACTATTATAGTAGAATCCATTCGTTTTAGTTTAACTTCTATACTACTGTTCATATAGGAAAACTTAATAGCATTCCCTATTAAATTAATCCAGATATGTTGAAGTAATTCTTCATCTCCTAAATACTGAACTTTATCCAACTCAATATGAAATTCAATATTTTTCCTATTCCATTGATGTTCCAAAAGCAAGATGCTCTTTCTAATTTGTTCATCTAAAGAAAAAACTGTCCTTTCTCCTAAAATCTCTTGATTTTCAAGCTTTGAAAGTTTTAAAAGGTTGGAGGATAGATTAGATAATCTTGTTGTTTCATCTACAATAACATTAATATATTCCTTTTTATTTTCATGAGATATATTCCCCTTTTGGAGAAGCTTTGCAAATCCCTGTATTGATGCAATAGGAGTTTTGAACTCATGGGATATATTACTGATAAAATCCTTACGTAAATATTCTATATTTTTCAACTCCCTTGTCATCCTATTGAAATGCTGTGTCAATTGTCCAATCTCATCATCGCTATTGTTTTCAACCTGAATATCAAAATTACCTTTAGCCACTTCCTTCGTAGCCAAGGTTAATTGTAAAATAGGTTTTACTGCTCTTTTCCCAGATAAGGCAATTAATATAGCCCCAATTATAATAAAAGAAATTAAAGTAAACCATATACGAGAACCTACAATAGTAAATATATTATTACCAGGGCGAAGACCAATTTTAATATATGAATTATTTGTCTTTAAAAAGGTAGCTGTACCTTGAAGTATTCCGTGATATATAAATACAATTTCACCCTTTTCTATTTTTTCTAAATCTTTTTGGTTAATTTCTATAGAGCTAATATCATCAATTTTACTAACATCATACATAGAGGTAGACGTAATATAAACTATCTCCTTCAAACTCAAGTCTGTCTTCTCATCTAATTCTAATAAAGAATTAGCAATAGATCTTTGGTTTTGTTCCATTTCATTTCTAATATTATAGGTAAAAAGTGCTGATGCCAAAAAGGATAAAAATGCTGAAATACAAATAAGTAAGATAAAAAACAATGCTAGCTTCACTGAAATTTTATTCATATCTTGATCTCCGCCTTATATCCAAGCCCTCGAACCGTGATAATTTCAAATTCATTAAAATGAGCAAATTTTTCTCTTAACCGTTTAATATGAACATCTACTGTACGTTCGTCAGTTTCTGATTCTATACCCCATATTTCATCCATAAGCTGCTGTCTTGTAAATATATGCTTAGGATAACTTAACAACTTAAATAAAAGATAAAATTCCTTTTTAGGTAAAAGTATGGAATCATCATCCTTATTAACGGTCAAAGCATTGTAATCAAGCTCCACATCTCCAATAGTCAATCGTTGCTCATTGGCTATTTTAGAACGACGTAATAACGCTTTTACCCGTAAAATCATTTCATCCATATCAAAAGGCTTAACCATATAATCATCTGTACCTACTAAAAATCCCTTCCTTTTATCTTCAAGAGTTTCTTTAGCAGTGATCATTAAAATTGGCAAATTATAATTAGATTCTCTAAGGGCATTAGTTAAATTGTAACCATCCATATTTGGCATCATAATGTCGGTGATTATTAAATCCACATGGGACTTATCCAATATTTCTAAAGCCTCCACTCCATCCTTAGCATTTAAAACATTATATCCATATTGTTTTAAAACAGCTACCATCAGTTTTTGAAGATTTTTATCATCTTCAACTACTAGAATATTAATCATATACCACACCTCTTCTAATATTATTATTTAATATGAAACTAAAGCTATCGTCTAATTTTTAATACTTTAAATCCTAGATAAAATAAGCAAATATTATGTCAATTTTATTTATTATATCATGAACAACTTTTTTTCTGTTCATTGAACTAACCCCTTTATCCTTTTTTCAATTTACAAGCTACAAAGAAAAATATATAATATATATATTACATTAATTAGGAAGGAGCAAATACATGAAAAAATTTGGAGTAATACTTCTTATAACCATTCTTATACTAGGACAAACTTCCCTTGTAGCCTATGGGGAAAATAGTACAGACAATATTAATGAGGAAAAATTTGAAATACTCAAAGAAGAAAATATAAGATTACGAAAGGAAATACTAGAATTAAGAAATCAGTTAAGTGAAAAAGAAGCTGAAAAGATCCCAGTACTTATGTACCATCACTTATTAGAGCAAGAAGATATAGACCAATATAATTGGTCTAACAATGGAAGTGTTCTATCTGTAGAAAACTTTGAAAAACATATGGATTATCTATATGAAAACGGTTTTTATACAGCAACTTTGGATGAATTACAATCCTTTTTAGATGGAGAAATCACTTTGCCAGAAAAAACTGTAGTAATTACCTTTGATGATGGATATTATAGTAATGCTTTATATGCTTATCCTATAATGAAAAAATATAATTTTAGGGGTACCATATTTATGTTAGGATATAGAGTAAATGGTCCGCAAGTTTCATTTGATCCTAGCGATACTCAATCTTTAAGCATATATGATGCTTATAAATATGAAGATGTATTTGATTATGAAAGTCATACTTATGAACTTCATGATGTAGATGAAAACGGAGAAAAATTACTTTTATCCTCAGATGAGGAAATAATCCTTGAAGATTTAGCAAAAAGTAAGGAATTATTAAATGCTAAATACTTTGCTTATCCTTATGGAGAATATGATGAAAACACTATTGAATACCTAAAGGCAACTGGCTATGAAATGGCCTTTACTATAGAAACTGGATACGTTACTGAAGATTTGAGTAAATATGAACTGCCAAGATTTTCAATTTCTCCTCATAAAATGCCTTTTAGTCGATTTATGAGAATTGTAAATGGAAGCTATGACATATAGTATAAAATATAAAAACTAGGTGGTATAATCACCTAGTTTTTTAAACCTTCCATAATTATATCAACCAACGGTGCAGCATCTATATTGTCTGCGCTAACCTTGTCAATAAAAATCCTTTTACCAGCCAACTGGTTTATCGCCCCAAGAATGCATAAAACCGCTACTTCTCCATCTATATTATCCTTTATTTCTCCATTGGATATACCTATATTCACCATTTTCTCAATCAATTCAAAAAAACTTTTTTGCTCCTCAATAATTCTGTTTTTCATAGAACAAGACAATAATTTGCTATTATTCGTCACTTGAAGTATATCTAAGTTCTTCTCTATAAAATTGGCATGATAACTAAATAGCATAGCTAGTTTTTTAGAAAAACTCTGCTGACTTGCTACTATTTTAATAAGTTCATCCTTATATTTATCAATATTATAACAGATCATTTCCTCAAAGAGTTCCTTTTTACTAGAAAAATAACCATAAATAGTCCCTTTACCTATACCAGCTTCAGCAGCAATGGTTTCCATCTTGGAACGTTCAAAACCATTATTAGAAAACACCTTCATAGCAGCATGGATAATCTCTATTCGCCGTTTTTCTACTAAATCCATATATTACACCCCCTATATAATCCTAATTTCCCTTTTTAAGAATCTTTTTTCGTAAATAATTCCTTGCATCATCAACTAGCGAATACAAAACTGGAATAAATATTAAAGTAAGGACAGTTGATAAT
>NZ_DATHXO010000007.1:0-5547 GCF_035459645.1 Schnuerera sp. | reverse complement strand
ATTTCACATCTACCACAAATTGCTGCTCTTGCTGATACTCATTTTGTAATAGATAAACTTACTGATAAAGATAAAACTAGCACTACTGTAAGGAAATTAAAGGAAAATGAACGGATTGATGAATTATCACGATTATTAGGTGGTGTAGATTTGACAAATACTACAAAACTTCATGCAAAAGAAATGCTAGAAATGTCAAAAAAAATAAATTGGGAAAAATAGCAATTACTGTTTTATAAAGAAAACTCCTTATTAATTTAATAAGGAGTTTTCTTTATTTTTTGATATTTGCCAATATGTAAATTACTTGACATAATAAATAAATTTTTTAAAGAATAAATAAGATGAAAAAAGGCTAAATTATATTTACGTTAAAAATTATTTTGGAGGTGAATATGAAAGAGGGAAATTTAGGGGAGTGATTGTACTTTGGATAGGTATAGTAAATATAGTAAAAAATTTTCTTTATTGATTTTAGTTTTAACTTTTTTTTATATAGTCCAAGTAATAAATATATTATATTGTCCTGCTGAAATAAAAATTGCAAAGGGTGAGAATAAAAGTATTGATGTGTTATTTCCCTTTTCTCTAAATGCATTACATGATGAAGACTCAATAGTACAATCCACTTACAATCAAAGTTCAACCAATGGCTTTAAAAGAAGCTATCAAATTGATGGTATTGAACCAGGAGAAGCGAAATTTCAATTAAAATTCTTAGGTATTATACCGATTAAAAAACTTGATGTAAACGTAGTAAAACGACAGCTATTGGTTCCAGGTGGCAATGCATTAGGAGTAAGGTTAAATACTAAGGGTGTGCTCGTCGTGGCGGTAACAGATGTACTAGGGGTAGACGGCAGAAGATATAGTCCAGCCAAAGAGGCGGGAATAAAAACTGGTGATAGTATTTTGGAAGTAAATAATATAAAAGTAAAAGATGCTGAGCATGTGATAGAATTACTAAACCAGGTTCAAGATAAGAAAGTAAAAATTATTGTTGAGAGAAATAAAATGAAATTTGAAACAGAAGTAATTCCAATAAAGAGTATGCAGGATAACTGCTATAGATTAGGTATATGGGTAAGAGATAAAACTGCTGGCATTGGAACTCTGACTTTTTATGACGAAGACAGTAGAGTTTTTGGAGCATTAGGTCATGGAATAACAGATATGGATACTGGGAATTTGCTAAATGTGGAATATGGTAAAATTACACATGCTAAAATAGCAAATGTGGAACAAGGTAAGAGAGGAAGTCCAGGGGAAATAAGAGGAATTTTTTATGAAACAGAAAACGTATTAGGAGAAATAACTAAAAATTCATCTTATGGTATATTTGGGTTAATTACAGATGATTTTATAAGAACCAATAAAATAAAGCCTATACCTATAGGTTTTAAAGAAGAGATAAAAGAAGGGAAGGCTTATATATTAACAACGATAGATAATAACAAGATAGAGAAATTTGAGATTAATATATTAAAAACTCAATCTCAACAGTACCCAAATCAAAAAAGTATGACTGTTAAAATAACAGATAAAAAATTATTAGAGAAGACTGGTGGAATTGTTCAAGGTATGAGTGGTAGCCCTATTATTCAAGATGGAAAGCTAATTGGAGCAATAACCCATGTGTTTGTCAATGATCCTACTAAAGGGTACGGAATTTATATTGAGTGGATGTTAGAACAGGTATTGCCAAATTATGAAACAAAACAAAAATTTGCTAATAATTTTAATTGATAGGCTAAAGCCTATCTTTTTTTCTAAAATAATAAAAAAAGAAATATTTTTTTAAAATATAGAAGGAAACTGAGATTGTATGTCGAATAGATAAATTATACCAATAAATATTAAACAGGGGGTAGTTTAATTGGAGAAAAGAAAAATTTTGATCGTGGATGACAATCGGGAATTTTGTGGAATTTTAAGTAAATTTTTATCTATGGAAGGAGAGTTTGAGGTAATTGGTATTGCAAAAGATGGGTTAGAAGCTCTAGATAAGATGGCAGAGTTAAAACCAGACATTTTAATACTGGATATTATTATGCCACATTTAGATGGATTGGGAGTGCTTGAGGCATTACATAATTTAGATTTAGAAAAAATGCCAAAAGTTGTAGTTTTATCTGCAGTAGGACAAGATCAAATTACTCAGAAGGCTATTGAATTAGGTGCTGACTATTATGTGGTTAAACCTTTTGATTTTAAAATATTTATTAAAAGGCTAAAGCAAATAGCAGGGGAAAGTGGAGAAAGTTCGATTGTATCAAAAAATGATTATATACAGATTCCTAATGGTTCTAGTTCATTAAACATGGATATGGCAAAAAATTTAGAAGCTAGAATTACTAATGTAATCCATGAAATTGGAGTACCTGCTCATATTAAAGGTTATTCTTATTTACGTGAAGCGATATTTATGGTAATTCAAGATATGGAATTACTAGGTGCCGTAACTAAAGAATTATATCCAAATATAGCTAAAAAATTTAAGACAACTCCAAGTAGGGTGGAAAGGGCTATTAGACATGCTATTGAAGTAGCATGGACTAGAGGGAAAGTAGATACAATAGACAAAATTTTTGGCTACACCGTCAATAACAATAAAGGGAAACCTACTAATTCTGAATTTATAGCCATGGTGGCTGATAAATTGAGATTGGAGATGGAGATGATGGAAGGGAGTATGTAATATTTAGTTTAACCCCACAAAGAGCATTCACTTTGTGGGGTTAAATATCTTTTTCACAAGTGGTGATATTATGTTATAATAAATCCGATGGCAACTTATTAGAATATAAATACTTGGAGATAATATTAAGATGAAACATGCTGGAGGATTAATTATGTATATAAAAGGAATAGTGAAAAAAGATAGGAAAACAAAGGAGTTAACAAAAAGATTAAATTTTGGAGAAATTGCACTGATTGATCATAAAGATTTAGATGAAGTAGCAGCCCTTTCTTTAGTTGAAAGGAAAGTTAAATGTGTAATTAATTTGAATGAAACTATAAGTGGTAGGTATCCAAATCAAGGGCCATCAATTTTAATTGACGCTAGTATTCCAATATTTCAGGTAAAAAAAGATGTTTTTGATAAAATAGATGAGGGAGATACTATAGAGATCATCGAAAATGAAATAGTATGTAAAGGAGAAAAGATAACAGAATGCGAGTTATTAGATAAAAATAAAATTGAAGAACTTTTAAATATAGGATATGCTAATATAGAAAAAGAATTAGAAAGTTTTATTGAAAATACCCTTGAGTATGCTAAAAAAGAGAAGGGTTTAGTAACTGGAAAGATTCCTATACCTAAAACTGAAACAAAAATAAAAAACAAACATGTTTTAGTAGTGGTAAGAGGCAGAGACTATAAAATGGATTTAGAAGCAATTAAATCATATATAGATGAAGTTAATCCAATATTGATAGGAGTAGATGGGGGTGGTGATGCTCTTTTGGAGTTTGGATATATTCCTCATATAGTTGTCGGAGACATGGACAGTGTCTCTGATAGGTGTTTAAAGTTAGCAAAAGAGATTATTGTCCACGCTTATCCTGATGGAAGAGCGCCTGGATTAAAAAGGGTTGAGGAGTTAGAACTAGAAGCCAAGATATTTCCGTCTCCTGGTACTAGTGAAGATATTGCATTTTTATTAGCTTATTCTAATGGTGCTGATTTAATAGTAGCGGTAGGAACCCATACGAATATGATTGATTTTTTAGAGAAAGGTAGAAGCGGGATGTCTAGTACATTTTTGGTAAGATTAAAGGTAGGTTCTATATTAGTAGATGCTAAGGGAGTAAATAAGTTATATCATAGCACATTTAAACTGAAATATGTTGTAGGAATAACAATTGCAGCATTAATACCAATTTTAGTAATAACCTTTATGCATCCATTATTAAAAGAATTATTGCTACTTCTAAAAATCAGAATTAGAATAATGTTAGGACTTTAGAGGAGGAATATTTATGATACCAAATATGAAATTTTATGTAATATCTATCGTTGCAATATTTGCAGCTTTGGGAATTGGTATATATATTGGATTTACTATTGATGCACAGAGCATTATTGTTGAACAAAAAGAGGATATCGCATCTAAAATAGAAGAGAGGTTTGACTTTTTAACTAACGAAAATCAACATCTGAAATCATCTTTAAAAGATGTAGAATCAGAAAAAGATATGTATAAACATTTTATAGATTCAACTTATGAAGAAATTGTAAAGACAAAATTGGAAGGGATAAATGTTGCTATCATAGAGACTAAATCTGATTATATGTACTCTGGAGTAGGACAAATTTTGGAAACAGCCGGTGCAAATGTAATTAATGTAACTACAATAACTGATAAAATTGTAGATGAAGAATTATTAAAAAATATATATGAAGAATTGGGAATTTCTTTGTCGGATAATAATATAATACCAAATAGTATTATGGAATTATCAAAATCCATTATAAATGGGGAGGAAACTGAACTGGTTAGTAAATTGATAGAAAAAGATTTTATAGATATGGTAGGTCTCGTAAACGAACCTATTGATTATATTGTTCTAGCAGGAGGAAGTTTAAAAGAAGATAAAGGAAGATTAAATTTGGTTGATAAAGTAATAATAGATACTGTAAAAATTATGGATAAATCAATTATTGCTATTGAAAAGGAGAATATAAATATTTCTTATATAGAGGATTATAAAAAGTTTAGGATTAGTACGGTTGATAATGTAAATACAAGTATTGGCAAGGTATCTCTTATATTAGCAATGGAAGGTAGGCCAGGGCATTATGGCGTAAAGCCAACAGCAGAAGAGTTAACCCCTAGGTCAAGTCTACCAGCTTTAGAATATCCTAAGGAGAGATAGTATGAAAAAAAAACGTGTATTAATAGTTGTACCAGTATATAATGAAGCCGATAGAATAGAAGACACAATAAAAGGATTAAAAAAAATACAGTTAATTGATGAAATTTTAATTGTTGACGATGGTTCTACAGATAAGACTTCGGAAGTAATTAAAAATTTAGGTGTATCAACAATGATATTGCCAAAAAATAAAGGGAAAGGTTATGCAATGAAAAAGGCAATACAGGAAAAAGATTATGATTATATTGGATTTATTGATGGAGATTTAGGATTAACAAGTATTGAAGTTGAAAAATTAATAATTCCTGTGATTTCCAATGAAGTTGATTTTACAATAGCTAAATTCCCAGAGTCCTCTTTAAACACGAGTAGTAAAGGAGGATTTGGTTTAGTAAAAGGACTAGCGAAAAAAGGGGTATATTTTTACACTAAAAAAGAAATAAACACATCTCTTTCTGGGCAAAGAGTGTATAAAAGTGAGATTATGAAGTGTATGAACTACATTCCAGCTCGTTATGGAATAGAAGTAGCTATGACTATCCAAGCATTAAAAAATGGTTATACTTTTAAGGAAGTTCCAGTTCTTATGACCCATAGATATTATGATAGGTCGTTAAAAGGTTTTAAACATAGAGGAAAACAATTTTTAGATATACTCAAAACTTT
>NZ_DATHXO010000006.1:0-1511 GCF_035459645.1 Schnuerera sp. | reverse complement strand
CCTATATTCCATACAGTTTTAGGAATCGTTAAGCTTTCTAAATATACAGCATTCATAAATCTGGTTTGGCAACCCTTTTTAAAACAAATTTTATATAGAGAGTTGTTTGTATTCTTTTGGTGATAAATAACCCAAACTACCATGGATCCTAAAGTTATTATACCAATTAACATAATCGAATAATTCTAGTTCTAACTCTTCTAAGCTATTAAATATTATATTAAATGCGAACTCTGTTTTAAATATTTTAAAAGTTGCTTCAGCTACCGCATTATCATATGGACATCCTTTAGCACTTAATGACCTTTCAATATCAAAGGCTGTTAAAACATCGTCAATGATTTTATTCTTATATTCATTTCCTCTATCTGTGTGAAATATCTTTATTTTATTTAATCCACCATTTACTGATTTAAATGCCTTATAAACAAGCTTTGCACCTTTATGACGGCCTGCAGAATAGCCTAATATTTCTCTTCCATGTAAATCCAGTAATAAACATATATAATTCCATTTACCATCTACATTAACATAAGTCAAATCACTAACAACAACTTCACGCTCTGCGCGATTATTAAATTTACGATTTACTTTATTTCCAATGTTATCGTTGTTACAGTTTGTTTTATGAACTTTATATTGTTTCACGGTATAGTTTGATACAAGGCCATATTTGGCCATGATTTGGGCTATTTTTCTGCGTGAAGCAATTATATTTAACCTTTTAAGCTCGACTTTTATTTTTCTTGTTCCATAATTATTCCGACTATCTTTAAATATTTTAATGATTTGATTTTCTAACACTGTATTAATTGCTTTTGTTTTTCTTTTATAATAATAAACCGTTCTTGATATTTCTAATAATTCACACATTGCGCTAATACTGTACTTATGTTTGTTTGCTTTAATTACTTTGACTTTCGTCCCATTATCAGCGCCGCTTGCTTTAAAATATCATTTTCCATTCTTAGTTGTCTATTTTCTTTTTCAAGTTCTAACAACTTATTTTCCTCTAAAGTTCTATTATCAGCAGCCCTAAATGATCCCGTATTATCATATTCTTTAACCCATTTATAAACTGCAGCTGCACTAATACCATATTCACTTACTAAATCCTTAGTTGCTTTACCACCCTTATAAAGAGCTACAATTTGCTTCTTGAATTCATCTGTATAAGATCTTCTTTTAGACATAGTTTTTATACCTTTCCCTTTATTTCTTATCCATATTATAACATATGTCTATATATAATCTGTTTTAATCATTGTAGCCTATCCATGTTATCTACATATTATATAATGAAAGTCATGAACCACATGCTAGGCATTCAATATTTAATATCATTAGGAGGTGATTTTTATCAATATAAATTATATTCAAAAGCATATTTTTATAAAGTTTTTGCTTATTATTTTCTTTGTCGTTGTATTGCTTTTATTTGGAGGTTTTGTCTTAATAAAAAGCAATATTGAAACTAATGATGAAATACCAGAAATTACAGATTTGTATAC
>NZ_DATHXO010000005.1:0-6010 GCF_035459645.1 Schnuerera sp. | reverse complement strand
AAAAAAGGAGAGGCAATGGAATTTTTAAAACCACTATCAGTGTCTAAATTGTGGGGTGTTGGACCAAAGATGGAAAGAGAATTAAATAAATTAGGCATCTATTATATTGGAGATATACAAGGGTATGATGTAGATGTTTTAATATCTTTATTTGGTAAAAGAGGAAAGGAATTATATGATTTTTCTTATGGAATAGATTTCAGACCTGTAGAAATAAATATAATTAATCAATCTATAGGAGAAGAAGAAACATTTCAAGAAGATATTAGTGATCCTGAAATATTAGTGGATAGATTAGAATTATATTCTATAAACTTAGCAAACAAATTGGTTTCTAGAGATTATTTGATAAGAACAATAACTGTAAAAATTAAATATAATGATTTTACTGTAGAAACTAGAAGCATAACTTTAAATATTCCTACTAATGATGATAAGGTAATTTTTAAAATTAGTAAAGATATATTGATGAATAAGTTTAGTTTAGATAAGAATATAAGGCTTATTGGCTTAACTTTATCTAATTTAATATATCCAGAAGATCCAATTCAGTTAAGTATGGAAATATGAAAAGTGATGTAGAATGTTATAAGTATTTTATTTAACAATAACCAATATAATTTATTAGTAAATCAACATATTTGATTTTTTTATTATTAAAATACAAACTCCTATAACAGTGAATATAACTAGTAATGAGTTGATTAAATATTATTTGTCAATTAATTGTTAAAAAAATCTCAATACGTCTATAGGGTATACAACCTAAGGAAATAATGTTATAATGGACAATGGAAACAAGTAGCCCGAACCCATTATTTAAAGATTCAACTTGATTATTGTTTATTTATTTTTTATCACTTAAACAATAAAAGAATAAGGAAAAAGAGGTGGAATAAGGATGAAGTTAGAGAATCTCACTTTCAGAGGTGGGGTAAGTGTACCACATTATAAGGAATTGACAGAAAATCTATCTATAGAAAAGGCCAAAGAACCAACTATGGTTGTAATTCCATTACATCAACATACTGGAGCACCATGTGAACCATTGGTAAAGGTGGGAGACATAGTAAAGGTTGGTGAAAAAATTGGACAATCAGAAGCTTTTGTATCTGCACCAGTACATTCATCGGTATCTGGTACGATTAAAAGCATTACTAGTATGGCCATACCAACAGGTCTTACAGTTAATTGTGTAGTAATTGAATCTGATGGAAAGAATGAATTACACGAATCGGTAAAACCAAAGGGAAGTTTAGAAGATTTATCTTCTAAGGAAATTATCGATATAATCAAAGAAGCAGGTATTACAGGTATGGGTGGGGCAAGTTTTCCAACTCATGTAAAGTTATCACCTCCTTCAGATAAAAAGATTGACACAATTCTAATTAACGGGGCAGAGTGTGAACCCTATTTAACTGCAGACCATAGAATAATGGTTGAAGAACCGGAAAAGGTTATATTTGGTTTAAAGGCGATTATGAAGGCAGTTGGAGTAGAAAGAGGAATTATTGGAATTGAAAAAAACAAACCCGATGCAATAATGTCTCTAAAAAAGGCTAGTAAAGATGAAAAAAACATTAATGTAGCATCTTTAAAAGTGAAATATCCTCAAGGAGATGAGAAAAGATTAATTAGTGCTACATTAGGTCGTATGGTACCTTCTGGTGGATTACCAATGGATGTTGGAGCGGTAGTATCCAATATTTCAACAACTAAAGCTATTGCCGAAGCAATTTTGGAAGGGAAGCCTTTATTTGAGAGGATAACAACTGTTACTGGTCACGGAATAAAAGAACCTAAAAACCTTGTTGCCAAGATTGGAACTCCCTTTAAAGATTTGATAGAGCAATGTGGAGGATTTAATGAAAACTCTCCAGGTAAAATTCTCATGGGTGGTCCAATGATGGGATTAAGTCAATATTCAATAGATGTACCGGTTATAAAGGGAACAGGCGGTATTTTGATATTGACAGAAGAAGAGGCTAAGCCAGAGCCTATACAACCTTGTATTAGATGTGGCAAATGTGTAGATGTATGCCCTGTAAGATTACAACCACTATATTTAAGTAGTTTTGCTTTAAAGAAAAACTTTGATAAAGCAGAAGAACTTCATGCCCTAGATTGTGTAGAATGTGGAGCATGTTCATATATTTGCCCAGCTAAAAGACCTTTGGCGGAGTCTATTAGATTGGCAAAAAGAGAAATAATCGCCAAAAAGAAAGCAAAATAGATAGGAGGATATGAAATAATGGATAGTAAAGTAATAGATACTTCTAAAGCTAAAGAAGTGGCTTTAGATAATATGTTGTTAGTTTCTTCATCTCCTCATATAAGATCTAATGAATCTGTACAGAGGATAATGCTAGATGTAATAATTGCGCTTACACCAGCTATTATAGGAAGCGTTTACTTTTTTGGATTTAATGCATTAAAATTAATACTAATTTCTATAGCTTCAGCTATGGCTTTTGAGGCAGTTATACAAAAAATATTTAATAAACCTATAACGATAAACGATTATTCAGCTATAATAACAGGAATATTGATTGCATTTAACTTGCCAGCGAGTGCGCCTTGGTGGTTGCCGATTATGGGTTCTGCTTTTGCAATTATAGTAGTGAAACAATTTTTTGGTGGTTTAGGTTCTAATTTTATGAACCCAGCATTAGCAGCAAGAGCAATGCTTTTAACTTCATGGCCAGCTCATATGTCCAGTTTTACTGGTACGAGGCCAGATGTTGTTGCAACTGCAACTCCATTAGCTATAATGAAGTATGGAATGGGTACAGATGGTGGTGCTTCTGCAACAGTTGAAGCTGCTACATCCGCTTCACAAGCAGCCGGTGCAGAATTGCCTACATTATGGAATATGTTTGTTGGTAATATTCCAGGAGCTATAGGAGAAACCTCAGTATTACTATTGTTAATAGGTGCTGCATATTTAATAATTAGACAGGTTATTGACTGGAAGATCCCGGTATTTTATTTAGGAACTACTTTCATCATGTTAGTGTTATTTGGTGTAGAAGCTGAGTTCTTACCTTATCACATGTTAGGTGGAGGATTAATACTTGGTGCTTTTTATATGGCAACTGATTATGCATCTTCACCAGTAACTCCTTTAGGAAGGATTATTTTTGGAGTAGGTGCTGGGATACTGACTGCTCTAATACGAGTTAAAGGTGGTTATCCAGAAGGTGTATCTTATTCAATTTTATTGATGAATGTGGCAACTCCTTTAATAGAAAGATTTACTAGACCTAAAGTTTTTGGGGAGGTGAAGTAAATGAACGAAACCCTAAGGTTAGGATTAATACTTTTTTTAATTACAGCAGTAGCTGCTTTAATACTTGGGTTATCCAATATGGCTACATCGGATAAGATTGCAGAAGCTGATAGATTGGCTAAGGAAAAGGCAAAGATGGAAGTATTAGAAGGAGCTGAGGAGTTTAGCTCATTAGATGAGAGCAGGTTAAAAGAGATCGTTGGCTCAAATACAAATATTGTTGAAGTCAATGAAGGATATAAAGGTTCAGATTTAGTTGGTTATACTTTTAATATCAAAGTAAATGGCTATGGTGGGGAAATCGAATTTATGACTGGTATATCCACAGATGGGAAAATTACTGGCCTAAAGGTATTAAACCATGGAGAAACTCCAGGACTTGGGGCTAATTCAACTAAACCTTATTTCTCCAATTCCTTCAAGAATAAATCTGTAGCTAATGAGATAACATCGGCTAAAAGTCCACAAGGGGATAGTGAAGTACAAGCTTTAACTAGTGCTACCATAACTACAGATTCGATAGTCGGTGGTGTTAATATAGTTCGTGAACTATTTAATGAGAAATTAGCTAATTAGTAAAGTGTGGAGGTGGAAATATTGAAGTTATCTAAAGTATTTTATAATGGAGTAGTAAAAGAGAATCCCATATTTGTACAGTTAATTGGTATGTGTTCCGTTTTAGCGGTAACTACTTCTGCTATTAATGGTTTAGGAATGGGATTAGCTGCAACGGTTGTGTTGGTTGGTTCTAATGTAGTTATATCATTACTTCGAAAGGTAATTCCAGATAAGATTCGTATACCAGCTTTTATCGTTGTTATTGCAACTTTTGTTACTATTGTTGAAATGTTTATGAAAGCTTATACTCAAGACTTGTATAATGCTTTAGGAATATTTATACCATTAATAGTTGTAAATTGTATGATCTTAGCTAGAGCAGAAGCCTTTGCTTCAAAAAACAATGTTTTAACCTCAGCAGTAGACGGTTTAGGTATGGGAATTGGTTATACTGTAGCATTGTTAGTATTGAGTATTTTAAGGGAATTACTTGGAGCTGGAACTATATTCGATATCCAGTTATTTGGTCCTTCCTTTGAACCCGCATTAATCTTTATAATGCCACCAGGAGCATTTATTTTGCTTGGAATATTAATAGCTATTTTTAATAGTGTAAGGAATAGAAAAGATACAAAGGAAGCTTTGGTAAAGGAGGAAGCTAGATGAACCTTTTTACTATATTGATAAGTACTATTTTTGTGAATAACTATGTATTAGCTCGTTTTTTAGGAATATGTCCGTTTTTGGGGGTATCTAACAAGACTGAAACTGCAACTGGAATGGGGATTGCTGTAACTTTTGTTGTTACATTATCCTCTATTATAACCTATATAATACATCATACTATTTTAGTTGGTCGTTTAGAGTATTTACAAACTATCGTTTTTATTCTTGTTATAGCAGCATTGGTTCAATTTGTTGAAATGGTACTAAAAAAGATGAGCCCAACTTTATATAATGCACTGGGAGTATACCTTCCATTAATAACTACTAACTGTGTTGTGCTTGGAGTAGCTATATTAAATATACAAGAAGGATATACACTGATAGAAACAATATTCAATGCTTTTGGTGCATCTATTGGTTTTGGCTTAGCTTTAGTATTGATTTCTGGAATAAGAGAAAAACTTGAAATAATCGATGTACCAGAAGCTTTAAAGGGTTTTCCTATTGCATTAATAACTGCAGGTCTTATGTCCATTGCATTCTTAGGATTTAATGGACTTGTATAGGAGGTAATGAGATGATAGATATATTATATCCAGTTACTGTATTGGGTGGATTAGGACTTCTATTTGGTACAAGTCTTTCATTGGCATCTAAGGTTTTTTCAGTGGAAGTAAATCCAAAGGTAGAAGAAGTTAGAAAAGTTTTACCAGGAGCTAACTGTGGTGCTTGTGGCTTTCCAGGTTGTGATGGTTTAGCTAATGCTATAGCTGAAGGCAAAGCTCCAGTTAATGCTTGTAGTGTTGGAGGGGATGCTGTAGCTGAAAAGGTAGCAAATATAATGGGAGTAAACGCAGCAGAAAGTGTTAGAGAAGTAGCTACTGTACTATGTCAAGGAGATTGTGATAAAGCAAAAGATAAATATATTTACAATGGGATTGAGGACTGTAGAGCACAAAACATATTATCAGGAGGTAGCAAGGCTTGTTCTTATGGTTGCTTAGGATGCGGTACTTGTAAAGATGTTTGTGAATTTGATGCGATTCAAATAATAAACGGTATTGCAGTCATAGACAAGGATAAATGTACTGCTTGTAAGAAATGTTTAAGTGTTTGTCCTAAAGGGATAATCGAGCTTATACCTTACGATAATGAAGTAGTAGTTAAATGTAAGAGTAATGATCCAGGGAAAATAGTTAGAGGCAACTGTAGCACTGGATGCATTGGGTGTCAAATTTGTGTTAAAAATTGTCCAGTTGATGCATTTTCTTTTGAAAATTATTTAGCAAAAATTAACTATGATAAATGTATCAACTGTGGTATTTGTGCTGAAAAATGCCCTACGAATGCAATCTTTTCAAGTTTAGAGAAATCAAAAACAGTAGCCCAATAAAAGAGCCTAAATTTAGGCTCTTTTATTTTTGGTAGAATTCATTTATAATAGAAAAGGTAAGATTGTAAATCTAACTTGTAAATAAAAAGTATAAATGATAAACT
>NZ_DATHXO010000004.1:0-2848 GCF_035459645.1 Schnuerera sp. | reverse complement strand
ACAATGTCTTTGGCAACGGTTCCAGGAGCGTTGTTTAGTGCTTGGCAGAACATAGCAGGATCCATTTTTGCATGGTATATGAAAAGACAAGAATTAAAAAAGAAAAATTAAATTTTAAAGTGATATTAACTAAATTCTTTTAAAAGGATAAATCTAATATAGATTTATCCTTTTATCTCAATCCCTTATCCTAAATCCATCTTTTTTATGATTCCACATGTTTTACACTAATCTATTAATTCTCCCATTTGAAAAAATATCTCTATAATGATATAAATAATATATAAATACATGTAATTGAGGGGAGCTATGATGGAAGAAAAAAAATCAGAAAAGATAGCTATGGAAATAAAAAATTTAGTTATTGAGAAAAAGTTTTTACCAGGACAGAAACTACCCAATGAACGGAAATTAGCTGAAGAAATGGGGGTTAGTAGAACTGTATTACGAGAAGCTTTAGGAAGTTTAAATGCATCAGGCGTTATTGAAATAAAAAGAGGAGTAGGAACATTTATTTCTGAACATCCGGGAATTGTAGATGACCCTTTAGGGTTAGAATATATCGGAGATAAAGACCAGCTGTTAAAACATTGGTATGAGGTAAGGTTAATATTGGAACCTGAAGCAGTATATTTAGCTACAAAACGCGCCAATGAAAAAGATATTAGTATTATAAAAAAATTAGAAGCTAAAATACGTGAGCAAGTAAAAAATAAAGAACATTTTATGGAAGAGGATCTCAAGTTCCATACAGAGTTAGCTAAAGCCACACACAACCCTATAATTAGTAGGTTGATTCCTTTAATCTATAAGTCATCTAATATAGACATAACATTTTATCAATCAGATAAATGGTATGAAAGAGCTAAAAATAATGCTATAGAAACCCATGCTGAAATATTAAAATTTGTATTAAAACGTGATGCAGAAGGAGCTAGGCTAGCCTCTAGATATCATTTAATAAGGGCTTTAGAAGATGTAAACTACAAATAAATATGGGACATCAGGGACGGTTTCTCGTGTCCCAGTGTCCCATGAAACCTAAAATCTCTTCTTAAGAAATCTCTTGTATAACAATATCCCTGCCAAGAATCCAAATATATGAGCCCACCATGCAACTCCACCTGCCATGCCATATATACCTGAACGCAACTGACTAATGAACCAGATAAATAAAAAGATTGGAGCTGGTACTCGTATGAAAAACGGTATAAATGGAACTAAAGTTACTATTCTAGCATGAGGAAACATTATAAAATAAGCACCCATTATCCCTGCAATAGCTCCAGATGCACCAACTGTTGGTATATTAGACATAGGATTTGAAACAAAGTGAGCAAATCCCGCTATCAAACCCGTTAATATATAAAAAGCTATAAATCCAAAGAAACCCATACGTTCCTCTACATTATCTCCAAAAAGCCACAATGACCACATATTACTTATAATATGAAGCATATCTCCATGGATGAACATACTAGTGAACAAAGGAATATAAGATTCAATTTGAGTCAATCCATTTACAAATTGAGATGGTATAAAAGCATATTTATATATCATCTCTATAAATCCATCATATGACATAGATAATTGATTTACAAACACCATTACATTTATAGCTATAATAAACAATGTCGCTATAGGAATCCTTCTCCTAGATGCAGTATCCCTTAGTGGAAACATATTATCCCTACTTTCATATCCATTTTCTATATTATAGCAAAAATAATTTGGGACAGCGAGAACCGTCCCTGCTGTCCCAGTAAATGGGTTTAATTCTTAAATTCTTCTTTTAATTTTTCTACTTCTGTTTTAGAAAGACCTGTAGACTTTGCTACCAAAGCTATCTCTACACCTTCATTTAATAAGTTCTTAGCTATTTTAATTTTTTCTTCTTGCCTTCCTTTTTCTATACCTTTTTCTATACCTTTTTCTATTCCAAGTCTTTCTCTCTTTTGCAATATACTCATGGTAACAGCCCCCTTTCCATTTAATTTTTTTATCTGTTCTTCTATATATTCCTCTTCTATATCATTATTTGTCAGTTCGATGTATTTCAAATATATTTCTCCATAATATATTAGTATATCCATTGGTTCTTCATCTTTTACTTCCTCTAATGCTAATAGAAAGTTTTTTAAAACTACTTCTAAATCTTCCTCGAAAGCATATTTGAAAGCTTTTAACATCATTGCTGTTAACTTAGTCAGTTTTTCAAAATCATTTTCTTCATATTCTCCTATATTAAAAAAGTCATATTTGAAAACTGGTACTCTTTGTTTAAAATATCCTGGTAATTCATAGAATCCTGGTATCATATCCCTTAAGTCCGTCTTTAAATTCCATTTTTCTTTTCCGTGATAAATTATCATTGGTATAATAAGAGGTAATTCTTCTTTATTCTCTTTTTGTATTGTTGAAGTCCAGAACTCTAAAATATATTTTTGAACTTGAAATATTGCTAATTTATCTTTATAGGATTTGTGTTCTAATAGAAAACATATATATGCGTCTCTATTATTTACTTTTACCCTATATATTAAATCTGAAAAGTTTTCTTGCAACTCTTTGCTTATAAAGCTATCTTTTTGAAGCTCAAAGCTTTCCATATCTATTATATTTAATGCTTCTTTAGGTATATTATTTTCTATAAAATCTTTTGCTATTCTTTTTTGACTAAACACTTCTTTAAATGTGGCGTCATGTTTATTTGTTATTCTATTTTCCATTTTCTCACCAACTTTTTGTTCTCCTTAAGAATATTATATCATTGTAATAATTTCTTTTCTATATATTGTGAATTTATTTCCAAAACTATGGGACAGCGAGAACCGTCCCTGCTGTCCCA
>NZ_DATHXO010000003.1:0-7384 GCF_035459645.1 Schnuerera sp. | reverse complement strand
GGAAGAGCTGCTGCACTACTACAAGTACTAAATGCTATAGCCCAAGGCTGAAAGGATTTTTTGTAAAACTTTAATGGATTCACTTTTGCTACAAAGAACAATATTAACGAATACCATACTGCTATATTAAATATATTTGCTCCATAATCTACTAAAATGAATTTAAATACAGGACCAAATATTCCTACTCCAAAGGTTGTTACAGCTTGTGCCATCAATCCAAATACTCCAATTGGTGTAAATTGTATTACAATATCAACAACTTTGTACATCATTTCAGAGCACCTATCTACTAAATCAACAATAGGTTTTGCCCTTTCTCCCATTAATAAAAGCCCAGCTCCAATAAATATTCCAAAAGAAATAATATGAAGCATTTCACCCTGAGCTAAAGATTCAAATATATTTGCTGGAAACAATCCTAGTATAGATTCAAATACCGTTGGTAATTCCTTCATCTCAACAGCCTCAGCTCCAAGTTCTGCTATATTTAATCCAGCACCAGGCTTAAATATATTTGCCATCATTAGACCAGTTCCTATAGAAAGAAAACCAGTTAAGAAAAAGAAAACTACAGTTTTAGTGCCAATACTTCTAAGTTTTTTGATTTCAGTAAGGTTAGAAACTCCACTTATTATTGAAAAAAGTACTAATGGAACTACTACCATTCTAATGAGCCTTAAAAATATATCCCCAAGTAGTCCAAGCCAAGGTAATAATTTGGCAACAAATGGCTGTTCTTTCCCTATTACGCTTAAAATAGCTCCCAAAATAATCCCTAAAAATAAGCCAATGAAAATTTTGTGGAATAATTTCAATTTTCTCTTTTTCACCAAATATCACTCCTTTAATCTCTTTACAATATTTTCTTTAACAACTTAAATCAATTACTAGCATCATCCCTCCTTCTACAAAGAAATATAAAAACCCAGCATTAATGACAATGGAAAATCATTAATACTGGGTTTTATTTGCTAAGCAATTCGGGTATAGCCTTATTGCCACAAATAAAGCAGTATCTTTACATTTTAATATTAAATTTTGAATAATGGCACTAGAAATTAAATTTTGAATTATCTAAACATTCGTCTTATTATTTACTATTCTATATACATTCAAAAAATCCTTCTTTTTTTAAAAAATTTTATTTTTATTTTATTTCCATTCTTAATAATATAAAAAGGTAGCTATACGTTAGCTACCTTTTTATATTTCAATGGATGTGCAAAGCCTACCTTAATATATTTCAATGGATGTGCAAAGCCTACCTTTATCTTATGCCCCTTGAAATACTTCCTCAAATTCTTTACCATCAAGGGTTTCTTTTTCAAGTAAAGCTTCTGCTACTTTATGAAGTTTGTTTATATTTTCCTTTAATAATTCTTCTGCTTTATTATATGCTCTATCTATCAAACTTCTCATTTCCCTATCTATCGCTGCAGCTACTTCCTCGCTATAGTTTCTAGATCTTCCTAAATCTCTTCCTACAAATACTTCTTCTTCGTCAGTACCATAGGTCATAGGTCCTAAATTACTGCTCATTCCATAATGAGTGACCATTCTTCTAGCTAATTTAGTTGCTCTTTCAATATCGTTTTGAGCTCCAGTGCTTATATCCCCTAACACTAAAGCTTCTGCTACTCTACCACCTAACAAAGAGATTAGCTCATCTTCCATTTTGCTTTTAGTCATAAAGTATTTATCTTCCTCTGGTAAATAAGCAGTAAATCCTCCTGCCATACCTCTTGGAATAATAGTCACCATATGAACTGGATCTGCATTAGGAAGAAGTCTTGATGTTATTGCATGACCAGCTTCATGATAAGCTGTAAGTCTTTTTTCCTCTTCACTGATAACTCTACTTTTCTTCTCAGGTCCAGCAACAACCTTTATAGATGCTTCATCAATAATATCCATAGGAATCTTCTTCAAATTATTCCTTGCTGTTAATAATGCTGCTTCATTAGTTAAGTTTTCTAAATCTGCTGGCGAAAATCCTGGAGTTCTTTTAGCAACAACTTTTAAGTCTACATCTCCATCTAAAGGTTTATTTTTAGTGTGAACTTTAAGAATTTCTTCCCTAGCCTTTATATCTGGTAATCCTACAAATATCTGTCTATCGAATCTACCTGGCCTTAAAATGGCAGGGTCTAAAATATCAGGTCTATTAGTTGCTGCCATGACGATTATTCCCTCATTAGTACCAAAGCCATCCATTTCAACTAATAATTGATTTAAAGTTTGTTCTCTTTCATCATGTCCTCCACCAAGACCTGCACCTCTTCTTCTTCCAACTGCATCAATCTCGTCTATAAATATTATGCAAGGCGAATTTTTCTTAGCTTGTTCAAACAAATCTCTAACTCTACTTGCACCAACCCCTACAAACATTTCAACAAAATCAGAACCAGATATACTAAAGAAAGGTACTCCAGCTTCTCCTGCTACTGCCTTACTTAAATAAGTTTTACCTGTACCTGGAGGTCCTATTAATAGTACCCCTTTAGGAATTCTAGCACCTATCTCAATATATTTTTTTGGACTTTTTAAAAAATCCACTACTTCTATAAGCTCTTCCTTTTCTTCTTCTAAGCCAGCTACATCATCAAAGGTTATTTTTTCTCCATCTTCTTCTTTATGGATTTTTGCTTTGCTTTTCCCAAAGGACATTACTCTGCTACCTCCCCCTTGGGATTGTTGCATAAATGCAAACCAAAATACCACAATTATTAAAACCATAAAAATTGTTGGCAAAGCAGTGATAAACCATGGCTCAGATGGAATAGGCTCAGCCCCATAACTCTCTATTTGCTTGGTTTCAACCTTTTCCTTTAAATAGTTTTCATAAAAAGTATCTTCCATGTGTGTAGGTATCATAACTGCATATTGAGTACCATCTTTTAACTTACCTTTTAGTGTATCTCCTACAGTTATTATACTTCCCACTTCATTATTTTCTAAATGTAATAAAAATTCAGTTACATCTATTTCCTTAACTTGCTCCACATCTTTTCCAATCATAGTTACTACAAAAATAATGATGATAAGTAGAAGCAAATAAAGACTTGTTCCTCTAAAAAATTTTCTCAATCCAAGTCCTCCCTTCTATCCAATGTCAAGATTATATTCCTAGATTATAGCATATTTTCTGTTAAAAAACAACATTATCCTTTTCCAATTCCATAATTCACCTAGCTATAAATTTCTTCCTTTAAAGCTGCCACATATGGCAAATTTCTATACTTTTCAGCATAATCAAGACCAAAACCTACTACAAATTCATCTGGAATTGTAAACCCTGTATAGTCTACTGGCACGTCAGCTTTTCTTCTATCGGGTTTATCTAAAAGAGTAACAATTTTAACACTTTTAGCTCCTCGTTTTTTTAAATTATCTGTCAAATATGATAGTGTAAGCCCTGTATCTATTATGTCTTCAACGATTAATATGTCTTTGTCTTCTATACTACAGTCTAAATCCTTAATTATCCTAACTATTCCTGTAGATGTTGATGATTTTCCATAGCTAGATACTGCCATAAAATCCATTAAAACCGGCATATCAATATTTTTAGCAAGTTCTGCCATAAATATTACAGCCCCTTTTAATATACCCACTAACATTAGGTTTTTGCCTTGATAATCTTTGGTTATTTGCTTGCCTAATTCCTTCACTTTTACTTCAATTTGCTCTTCAGTCAATAATATTTCTTTGATAATATTCTCCATCTTTCTTCCTCCTTGAACCTAATATTATTTAATCAATTTAATTATTAGCACTTTTTTTGTATCAGCTGTTATCTTATATATATCACTACTTCTATAGCCAACTACCCATAGAATATTTTCTTCATCTGTTATTAGTGGGATTATATCCCTTTCTTCTTTAGGGATTTTTTCATCAATAAAATAATCTTTTATTTTTTTGCTTCCCTTCATACCAAAGGGCACGAAACGATCTCCATTTTTTCTATTTCTAATATATAGACCGCCTACTATTTTATCATAATCAAAGTATTTTACAAATTTATCTTTGGGAATTATTTTTATGTCTTTTTTAGGTAATACCTTCGCATTAATTTTAAATTGCAATTCATCTATATATGTAATACCTTCAATATCAATTTTAAATAAAAAATCCCTATGTTGACTGCTTTTTTTCTTTTCTATTACAAAATCATCATAGCTTGTCTTAGCTACTATATTATTGATTAAATCAATACTTTTCCCCGTCCCCCCTTCTAAGAATAATGTTAATATATCTAAAATATGTCTATTTGTGAATCCTTGTAAATCTCCATTTATATCAAAAATACAATTTCTTATAATCCTCTGTTGAACACTTCTATTTTCTTTCAAAAACAAACTTCCATTTAGAATTATACTATTCTTTTCTTTTTTTTGCACTAATTTGGCATAAGTTTCTTTAGAATATTGTTCTAAAAATTTGCTATCAATAGATACAACTTTGGATATTCTCCAAAGGGTATCAACAATATTTGGATTGAAATGTTTTTCTATATACGGTATTAACTCTAGTCTGATCCTATTCCTATTGTATATAGGCTCCAAATTAGTCTTATCAAGTCTAGTTTCAATATTTTTATCTGATAAATATCTTTCTATCTCTTCTCTTTCTATACCCAAAATAGGTCGTATTATATCTCCATTTATATATTCCATCCCTTTTAACCCATCTATACCAGTACCTCTAAAAAATCTCATCAATAATGTTTCTGCCTGGTCATTTTTATTATGAGCAACTGCAATTTTCCCTCCACCTATTTCAGTTAATATTTCTCTAAAAAAACCATATCGTAAAGCTCTTCCAGCTTCTTCAGATGAAATTTTCTGTTCTTTAGCATATTCGTCCATATTTACTCTCTTTAAATAAAAAGGCAAATTTAATTTTTTAGCTAAATTTTTTACAAACTTTTCATCTGACAGTGCATCTTTCCCTCTTACTCCATGGTTTACATGAGCTATAAATATATTAAAATCTATCTCTTTTTTTATATCCAATAAAATATAGAGCAATGCCATAGAATCTGGTCCTCCAGAAAGACCAATTACTATATTATCATTTCTTTCAATTAATTTGTTTTCTTTTATTATTGTTAAAACTTTATTTTCCACAAATATCACCCATATATATTATACATAATATTACCATTAACTTAAAATAGATTTTAAACCTAAAATAACAACAAAAACAAAACTGACTATACTAGCTACCAATATATAGTCAATTTTGTTTAAATTATCATAGCTTTTACTTCCATCTATTAACTTGGATAAAGTAGAAGAATATTGATTGAAGTCTACAAAATTGCCTTTAAGGCCATTTTGTAAAAAAATTTTTTCTTTTTCTTTTATAGAAAATCTATCAATTCTCTCTATAATTTCTTCTAAACTAACTACCAGTGGATTATATTCCTTTCCACCTATCAACGTTACCATGATCATAGTTATGCCAAATAATATACCTGTTTTTTTATTATAATTATATTTTACATTCCAAGAATTTATATTGTATGTAGGAGTATATTCCTTGGTAGGCATATTTTTCTTAGATAAACTTGCAAAATCAACAAAATAAATTTTCCCTTTTACATCTATTATTATATTTTCTAGTTTAATATCTGTATATTTATACCCTAATTTACTAATTTCATCTAAAATATTTACAAGAATTTTACCTATTTTAAATATTGTTTTCAAGCTCATTTTTTTATTAGTATTTATTTCTTTTAAGTTTTTCCCAAGGATATAATCCATTACAATAAAATTATATGTTTCCCCCATAAAATACCAATCATCAAAGTCATATACTTTTGGTATAAAATCAAAGTTTTTTAGTCTAACCATTGCGTTATATTCATTTGTTATAGATAATAAATCTTTTGAAACCTTTATAGCCTTAATGTTCCCTTTCTCATCTATCCCTCTATATACTTTACCAAAATTCCCTGAACCTATTAAATCAATAATCTTATACTTATTCTTATTCCATTTTCCCCTTATTATCATTAGACCACCTAAACCACGTATTGATTTGAAGGATGTTCTTCTTGAGTAAATACTCCTATAGCTCCTTCAAGAGCATAGCCTGTAGGAGTAATTCCTCCTGTAACTATCTTTTGAATTTTACCCTTTAATTCATCTATATCCATGGTAAAATCACATAATAGTTTATAATATTCTGTTTCATATGGGAAAATCATAACTCCTATATGATTTTCTCCTTTCCTTTCTTTCAAAAACATCAGCAACTCAAATACACTTTTCCTGGCTATATCAATCTTGTTTTTCATACTGCCACTTGTATCTAGTAAAATTAAACATTTTAAAGTAATTTCATTTCCTATTTTATCCACCATCTTTATTATCTTATTCCTATCATCTGGACTCATCTTATGTAATTCTACATCCATTAGTTCTTTTAATTCACTGCTTACTACTTCTTCTATGGAGCTATAAACAGAATTTATAGTAACTCTACTTAATGTTTCTGAAAGATTGCCTATATTAGTTAATTCACAAACACCTCCTCCATTTTCAGCTATACTTTCTAGTTCTGATATGGAGTTTTTATTCTTTTCATTATCAATAATCCCTATAGTATTTACTTTAATATTTGTATTTAAGGCTAACCTTGCAATATCTGCCGGTTCTGGTCCTACATTAGATTGACCATCAGATATAACTATAATTTGATTCAACATATATTTTCCTCCTTGAATTTTTATTTGGATTATTGACATCTTTTTTAAATTATATACTTTTTCTTAAACAGTTTTCCAAACCTTAGTTACTAATAAAGTCATATCATCTTTAATTTTGCCACCGCTAGACTCTTCAGAAGCCTTCATTATTTCATCTGCAATCTTTTTTGGATTCATACTGTTTATGTTGACGATAACATCTTTCATCCACTTTTCTACATTATCTGTAGATTCATTTGCCTCTAAAATACCATCAGACATCATAATAATAATATCCCCATCTTCTAAATATTCTTCATAAACGTTAAAATCCACATCTTTTAAAATTCCTACTGGCAAGGACTGAGAGTTTACAATATGAACTCTATCTTTTTTCCTAATGAAGGTAGCCGGAGCTCCAGTTTTGATTATCTGCAATTTGCCAGAATATAAATCTATTAAGGATATATCAAAAGTTGTAAATAACTCGTCGTTTGACTTTAGCATTAGTATAGAATTTATAGTTTTCAATGCTAATTCCTTGTCAAATTTAGCCTCTAAAAATTTCTCTAATAACTTTATAGCTATACTACTTTCATTATTGGCTTTTTTACCTACTCCCATCCCATCACTTAAAGCAACAAAATAACTGTTTTCTTTTTCTCCAAAGGTGTAGTTATC
>NZ_DATHXO010000002.1:0-3957 GCF_035459645.1 Schnuerera sp. | reverse complement strand
ATGGATCATTTCTACCTATTTTTTTCTTTTTTACAATTGGTTGTTGAGATTTCCCCTCTGTATTTACTGGTTCTGCTACCCTTTTTCTTTTCATTTTTTCTGGTGATTCTACATGGTATAGATATCTTACTGTATCTTCCTGTATACTATGGTTCATCTCTTCAAACATATCAAACCCTTCATTTTGATAAGCTCTGACAGGATCTTCTTGACCATATGCTCTTAGACCAATTCCTTGTCTCAGTTGATCCATTGCATCTATATGATCCATCCACTTACTGTCTACAACCTGTAATAAAATTACCCTTTCTATTTCTCTAAACATTTCTTCCCCAATTTCTTCTTCTTTTTCCTTATATCTTTCTTCTCCAATATTGTAGAGAATTTCTATTAGCTTTTCCTTATCTAAAGATTCGATATCATCTATTTTTAATCTATTCTTAGGTAAAAATATATTTGCTAAATAATTTTCCAGCCCTACTATATCCCATTCTTCTGGATATTTGCTTTGTCTTGTATAGATTTCCACTGCTTCTTCTATTATATTTTTTACCATGCTTAAAATATGTTCCCTCAAATCTTCCCCTTCCAGAACTTTTCTTCTCTCAGCATAGATTACTTCTCTTTGTTTATTCATTACATCATCGTATTGTAATACATGCTTTCTTATAGCAAAATTATTACCTTCCACTTTTCTTTGAGCATTTTCTATGGATCTAGTAAGTAGTTTATGCTCTAATGGTTCATCTTCAGGCATATTTAGACTATTTACCATATCCTTCATTCTTTCTCCTCCAAAGAGTCTCATTAAATCGTCTTCTAAGGATATATAGAACCTAGATGAACCTGGGTCTCCTTGTCTTCCGGAACGACCACGAAGTTGGTTATCTATCCTTCTAGATTCATGGCGTTCAGTACCAATAATATGGAGTCCACCTGCTTTTATTACTTCTTCTGCTTCTTTTTCTGTTTTTTTTCTATTCTCTTCATAAAACTTTCTATATTCTTCCCTAGCCTTAACGGTTTCTTCATCAGATATTTCTATAAAACTATCAACTGCCGCTATTATTTCATCTGAATATCCTCTTTTTTTCAATTCTAATTTTGCTAAATACTCTGGATTTCCTCCTAGCACTATATCCGTTCCTCTTCCTGCCATATTGGTTGCTATGGTTATGGCTCCTAATCTCCCTGCTTGGGCAACTATTTCTGCTTCCCTTTCATGATATTTTGCATTTAGTACTTCATGAGGTATTCCTGCTTTTTTAAGCATTTTACTTAACAATTCAGATTTTTCAATAGAAATAGTCCCTACTAAAATTGGTTGACCAATACTATGTTTTTCCTTAATTTCTTCAACAATAGCATTAAATTTCGCTTCTTCATTTTTATATACTACATCAGGAAAATCCTCACGTATAACTGGTTCATTAGTAGGAATTTCCACTACATCCATTCCATATATTTCACTAAATTCCGATTCTTCCGTTTTAGCTGTTCCTGTCATACCTGCCAATTTTTCGTACATTCTAAAATAATTTTGGAATGTAATAGTAGCTAAGGTTTTTGACTCTGATTTTACATTCAATCTTTCTTTTGCTTCAATAGCTTGGTGTAAACCTTCGCTATATCTCCGGCCATACATAAGTCTACCAGTAAATTCATCTACAATTAATACTTCTCCATCTTTTACTACATAGTCTATATCTCTTTTCATAATATTTCTTGCTTTTAGCCCTTGATTAATATGATGGGCTATTTCCATATTATTTGGGTCTGCTAAATTTTCTAAACCAAAATAATTCTCTGCTTTAGCAGTTCCCTTTTCAGTCAAAGTACAAGTTCTTGCCTTTTCATCAATTAAAAAATCTACTGTTTCTTCCTTAATTTCCCTATCAAAAGGATCATTTCTTTCCTCTTTAGGATCAACTATTCTTCCAGTCAAAGTAGATACAAAAGAATCGGCTGCTTCATATAATTTTGTGGATTGTTCTCCTCGACCTGATATTATCAATGGAGTTCTAGCCTCATCAATTAATATACTATCCACTTCGTCTACTATTGAATAATATAGTTTTCTTTGTACCATCTCTTCCTTGTAGATAACCATATTATCCCTTAAATAATCGAATCCAAATTCGTTGTTAGTTCCATAGGTAATATCACAGTTGTAAGCAGCTTTTCTTTCGGTATTACTCATACCGTGAACAATGCAACCTACATTTAAACCAAGAAATTCATATACCTTTCCCATCCATTGTTTATCCCTTTTAGCCAAATAGTCATTAACCGTTACAATATGAACCCCTTTTCCTGTTAATCCATTTAAATAGGCTGGCAAAGTAGCCACTAAAGTTTTCCCTTCTCCAGTTTTCATCTCAGCAATCCTTCCTTGGTGGAGAATTATACCGCCCATCAATTGGACCCTAAAATGTTTCATGCCAAGTACTCTATAAGATGCCTCTCTTACCACTGCATAGGCTTCTGGTAAAATATCTTCTAAAGTTTCACCTTTATTTAACCTTTCTTTAAACTCTATAGTTTTACTTTGCAACTGTTCATCCGATAATTTTTGCATATCTTCATCTAAACTTTCAATCTTATTCACTAAAGGTTCTATACGTTTTAATTCTCTTTCACTATAAGAACCAAATATTTTATTAAAAAAGCTTTTCATACTTTTACCGCCTTTCAATATTGACTAATCTACATCACTATATTTTATCATTTATTGATATACCAAACAAGATATAATGTCTGGTAACTGCTAATATCTATATCCTCCCATAAAGGAATCTTCTCCTAGCATTATCTCCTGTATTAAAGCAAAAATCCCAAAACCTATAATCAAATCCCCTAAACTAATTGTTTTTGGAAATGGATATGGTTCAAAAAAACCAATAGTATCTCCTAAAATTGGAAATTTAATATTTTCTATAATGGAGTTATTTATAAGAATGGGTTTTTCCCAATTATTCGTGGCTAATACTATAAAATTTAATACATATCCTAATAAAATTGCCCACAAAGATCTAAGTCTAAGGTTTGAGCCAACCCCTATCAAAATCAAAATATAAGATATTATCTGTAATTGTTTACTATATACCAATATTTTATTTATACTATTTATTTCATTCATTTCAAATAAAAATGCCAATATGTACTGAATTAAAATTCCTAAAATAAATATCCACATGGTTTTATGATTTATTGACTTAAACCTTTTAAGCTTACCACCTCTAATTAAACCAAGAATTATAGAAATAAGTATAGCTTCTATAATCATAATATCATCTCCCTTTGCCTATTACAGTAAAATAAAATTGCAGGATATATATCCTGCAATTTTAAATCTATCTTAATTATACTATTAAAACTCTGGTTCAATCAACCCATAGTTTCCATCTTTTCTTTTATATAATACATTTAAATCATCTGATTCTGCATTCATGAACACGAAGAAGTTATGTCTTAATAACTCCATCTGTAATATAGCTTCTTCTACATTCATAGGTTTCATATCAAATCTTTTTGTTCTAACAACTTTTGGTCTATCATCTTCTTCCTTTAGAGGCATAATATTTTCAAATCTTATAGTTTCTCCATTATTATATCGTCTTTGTAATTTTGTTTTATGTTTTCTAATTTGACGTTCTAATACATCTACTGCATTGTCAATAGAAGCATACATATCATCACTAGATTCTTCAGTCCTAAGTATAGTTCCGGGTAGGTTTATGGTAACTTCAATAATCTTTCTATTCCTTTCTACACTATAAGCCACATTACCTTCTGCATCTTTTTGAAAATACTTGTCTAATTTTCCTAACTTTTTCTCCGTTACATTCTTTAAAGCTTCTGTAACCTCCATGTTTTTTCCAACAAAATTTAGTTTCATAAACCCCAGCTCCTTTCATATAAGCAAAAACTTATATCCTTTATTAATATAATATACCC
>NZ_DATHXO010000001.1:0-9662 GCF_035459645.1 Schnuerera sp. | reverse complement strand
GGGGTATTAGAGGCTTTAAAGGATAAAGCAAATTTAACTCAGGTTAAACTATTAAATTATTTAGAACAGGAAAAGGAAAAAGGGAATGTAGTAGAATATAAACCTTACCATATAGTCAATATGGTATATGTAAAGGCAAGTGAAGAAGTAATAGAAAACATATCCTATATGACAGAAGTAGAAAAGATCCACAAGAATAAAACCTATAAAATGGATATATCTGTAAATGGTGAAGATATTAAACCATCAAATACTGAACCAGAATGGAATATCCTAAGAGTAGGAGCAGACCAGGCTTGGGATTTAGGCTATGACGGAACAGGAGTAGTAGTAGGCTCTTTAGACTCAGGAGTAGATTGGACTCATCCAGCATTACAATACAAATGGAGAGGATATGATCCAATAACTGGAGAAATAGATGCATCTAAAAGCTGGTTCGATCCACAATACGGATCAAGTTTACCAGAAGATTCAGATAGCCATGGAACTCATGTAATGGGAACAATCGTAGGACGAGAACCAGATGGAAGCAACCCAATAGGTGTAGCACCAGGAGCTAGATGGATAACAGCAAGAGTATTCGATGTTTTAGGCTACACTACAGATCAAATACTACTAGACGCAGCACAATGGATGACAAACCCAGGTGGCGACCTAACATCAGCTCCAGATGTAGTAAACAACTCATGGGGAGGCCTTGATGGAATAGATGATTGGTATAGAGATGCTGTAAGGAACTGGAGAGCAGCAGAAATATTCCCAGTATTTTCAGCAGGAAACCAAAGATCAGGAGAACCACTACCATGGCCAGGCTCCATATCATGCCCAGCCAACTATCCAGAATCCTACGCAGTAGCAGCAGTAAATAGATACGACGAAAGAGCAAGTTTCTCTAAACTAGGTCCATCACCTTATGATGAAACATTAATAAAACCAAATATATCGGCTCCAGGAGTAAATATCTATTCATCCATACCAGGAGGCTATACTAGTGGATATTCAGGAACCTCCATGTCCGCACCTCATGTATCAGGAACAGTAGCACTACTACTATCAGCCAATGCATCCTTAGAACTAGAAGAAATAGAACAAATACTAGCAGATACAGCAGATCCACTAACAGATAGCACCTATCCAGAATCACCAAATTTTGGATATGGCTATGGAATGGTAAATGCATTTGAAGCAGTATCTGAAATAGCAACAGGCACAGGATATATAAAAGGAAAAGTATTAAAAGAAGGAGAAGACTTAGAAGATATAATAATAGAACATGAACAAAAGATAACAGAAGTATATGCAGGTTCAGAAATAGAAATAGAAGCAAGAATAACAGACGATGTATCTGTATTAGAAGCAGAATTATTAGTAAAGCCAGCAGGAAAATCCTATTGGTTCTTAGTACCAATGGATAGAATATCAGGAGACCATAAAGATGGTATATACGAGGGAACCATTACCTATGACATGCTAATAGGTGATAATATAATTTACAAGATAAGAGCAAGAGACTATGCAGGAGAAGTAGTAGTTTCACAAGATTATAAAATAGATGTAAGCTTTGGTTTAGTACCAGATGAATATACTCAAGGATTTGAAGATAATGCTTTAGGTTGGACTATGGAAGGAGTATGGGAATGGGGTCCAGCAGTAGAAGGGTTTGACCCTATTCCTTATGAGGGAGAAAACATTGTGGGAACAAACCTTGGATCTAATCATAGTAATAGTGCAGATGATTGGTTGATAACTCCTCCAATAGATTTAAGAGATACCAATTTAGATTCTACAACTTTAAGATTTCATCATTGGTACAACACCTATAATTATTATGATTATGGTGAAGTACTTGTAACTAATGATTTTGGTGAAAACTGGATACAAATAGGACCAGATTATTATGGAGCTAGTGAAGATTGGGAGGAAGTAGTAATCAATCTAGAAGAATATATTGGTTCTACTAATCCAGTATTTGTTGCATTTAGATTTTTATCGAATGCTTATACCAATAGAGAAGGATGGTATATCGACAATGTAAGATTAGTAGGAGTAGATTTAGAATCACCAGCTACACCTATAAATCTTAATGCAGAGACTAATATAAGAGGTGTAAAATTAACTTGGGAAGCTAATTCTGAAGGTGATTTAGATCATTATAATGTTTATCGTTCAGAGACTTCTGGGGGACCATATAACCTTGTATCAGAAACCTTTACCAATGGATTTATAGATATGGAAGCTCCTCATAATGTGGAATCCTTCTATGTAGTAACAGCAGTAGATTTTTCAGGGAATGAAAGTCTGTATTCTAATGAATCGAGTGCTATAGCTAGGCCATATTTTGAAATATTTGGCACGGATTTTGAAGAAGACGATGGAGGGTTTATAACTGGAGTAACCCAAGGTACTGCCAATGATTGGGAATGGGGAATTCCTACATCAGGTCCAAATACAGCTGCTTCAGGGGAAAAATTATGGGCAACAAATCTTAGTGGTAATTATACTGCTAGAAATGATTCCTATATTGAATCTCCTGCTATAGATATACCAGAAAATAGTAATGCTACTTTAATCTTCACTCATTGGTATGATTTTGAGGGAACAACTACATTATGGGATTATGGTCAAGTAATGATTTCTAATGATGATGGAGAAACTTGGATGAATCTAACCCCAACTCCAGAAGAAAAATACGGTAGACGAGTACAAGAATGGTTCGATGAAGAAATATCATTAAGTGAATATGAAGGAGATACTATAAAAATAAGATTCTTCTTCCATTCAGATGGGTCTGTATATTACAGTGGTTGGTATATAGATGATGTCTATATTATGGGAGCAGAACAAAGCCAAGAAGACCCAGACCCAGTTCCAGAACCAGATCCGATACCAGAACCAGTTCCAGAAGAAATACTTGAAAAAGAGGCTTATGTTGAAGTAGCAGAACCAAACTTCAAAATAAATAGAAACAATATTACGTTAAATGGATACAAATATGAAATGATATCTGATAAAGAAATAGCAAATACACCAATGGCAAGAGGTAGTGGCATCCCAGTAGATGAAGCTGTAGTTACAATTCTCGAAACTGGTAGAAGTGTTAGAACTAACCCTGCCACCGGTGAATATAGTATGAGAATTCCTATGGGAGACTATACACTACAAGCAGAAGCCTATGGATATTATCCACAAACAGTAGAAGTTAGTGTAGCTGAAGATGAAACCATAAATCAAACCTTTATATTAGATCCAAAACCTAGAGGAACAATCCAAGGAAGAATATTTGACAGATACTATGGTGAACCTGCTTCATTTGCAGAAATAAGAGTAGTAGAAGATCCAAAAGTAGCACCAGTTACAGCAGACGAAGATGGTAATTTCATAATTCAAGATATTCTAGTAGGAAACTACACCTTGAAAATAATAGCAGAAGGATTTGAACCAGGAGAATTTGAAGTAGAAGTAAATGCAGATGAGATAACAGAAGTAGAACTAGGATTGAAAAGATTTGTAGGTTATGAAGATGAGATAATATACGACGATGGAACAGCAGAAAATGCATTAGTTCTAAATGAAGCACCAAATGGATTAGCAGTAAGATTTACCCCAAGTCAATATGGAAAAGTAAAAGGTGCAAACATCTATTTCTGGAGTACAGATTGGCCAACTCCAGGAGGAAATAGAATGGGATTTGCAATATATGATATAGACGAAAATGGAAGAGCAACCAAAGTAGGAGAACCAATATTTAAAGACGATATAGTAAGAGGAGACTGGAACTATATAGATCTATCCAGCTTTGGATTCTCAACAGAAAGAGATTACTTCATATCAACAATACAAGATAAACCAGGTACTAGTTGTCCAGGAACAGGCATAGATGAATCATCATCCCATGGTGATAGATCATATATGAACATTGATGGAGAATTCCAATTGATATCATCAGAAGATATAAATGGTGGATTGATGATAAGATCCGTTATGGAATACTCAGTATCAACTCCAATAATAACCAATCTAGAAGAGATAAACTATACAAATCAAGACAGTATCACAGTAGAAGGAACAGTTGCAGCAGAGGGTAAAGTAAATGTATATGTAAATGAAGAAAAAGTAAATAGTGTAGATAGTGAAGATTTAGGATTCACAGTAGAAGTAGATTTACCAGAAGAAACAAACCAAATAATGGTAACAGCAGAAATGGATGGAGTAGAAACAGAACCTTCCCCATCAGTAACCGTAGTAAAAGACCAGACACTACCAATCCTAGAAGTAAATAAACCATTAGACAATGCAAAGATTAATGCAGAAGTTGTCCACGTAGAAGGAAATGTAACAGATGATATAGGATTAGCAAAATTATTGATAAACGATAAAGAAGTAGAAATAGACGAAGAAGGGAACTTTCATGAAAGATTGATAGTAGATGAAGGCGAAAATCTAATTACAGTTAAAGCAGTAGATTTAGCAGGAAATGAAATAATTATTGAGAAAAGTGTATTTGTTCAATTAGAAGAACCTACTATAACAAATATATTACCAGATGAGGATGTAGAACTTAGAGCAGGAGATACATTGGATATAAGTTTCAATGCTCCAACAGGTGGTTCAGGTTATTATAGAATAATGCTTCCATTTGGACCATCAAGTAATGAGCCTGGAACTCCAATGACAGAAGAAGATGGATTATATACAGGAACTTGGACAGTACCAGAAGGATTAGTAGCAACGGACTTACAAGTTCAAGTAATCTATATAAGCGAATATGGATTTAAGATAACTGAAATAGCAGAAGGAAGATTAACAATAGTATCAGATGGTGAACCAAATATACCAGAACCTGCTATTACTAATATTCAACCAGAAAACGATATAGAACTTAGAGCAGGGGATGTATTGGATATAAGTTTCAATGCTTCAACTGATGGAGAAGGTCATTTCAGAATATTACTCCCATTTAATATGTCAAATAATATCGAGGGAATTCCAATGACTGAAATATCTCAAGGGTTATATACAGGAAATTGGACTGTACCTGAGGGATTAGTAGCAGAAGGATTACAAGTTGAAGTTGTATTTAGGGGAAGAGACAATATTAGATTGGCAGAAATAGCAGAAGGTAAGATAACAGTTATAGGAGATATAGAAGATATTCCAGTTAATGCTGTGATTATACTAGAGGAGGCATTTGATGCAAAATATTTAGACAATAACCCAGAAGCCCAATTAAAATTCATAGAATACACTGAATCAGGACAAGAAATATATATAAAAATAAATGAAAATACTTTTACAAATTTCAATGGTGAAATAGTTGATATGGATGTACTACATGATAGAATAATATACTATAACCAATATGGAAATATTGAAATATATTCAAAATAAGAAAAAGGACGAATACTATGTCTCAAAACTGAAATAAAAGTTAAATAGATTAATTATATCGCCAAACTAGAATAGTTAAACTTTATGTTTGGCGATATATTTTTGTTTAAAGAAGATTATAAATAACACTCAAATACTAAATGAAAATAAAATAGTTTAACTTATATATATATTGGGTATAATTATATGAAGATTATTTTTAAATTTAATACTCAATATAATTACAATAATATGTTCCAAGGGGGGAGTGTACTGATGTATACAGTAGATAAAGACGTATTTGCTTTTATAAAACCATCTCTTGATGCTCATACTATGGGTATTAATTCTGCTGCTGAACTTTTACGTGATTGTGGATATCAAGTTATTATTGGGAATGAAAAAATTGCAGATGCTATGAATAATATTAAGTATGAAGTAAATCGCCAGATAGTTTTAGACTGGATATGTTCAAATAAGATAACTCAGATTGGACTAAGTTATAGATTGGATGAAGATGAAGCTGTAAATATGGTAGGCTATTTTATGAATGAATTAAAAAACAATAATATGTTATCATTTCAAGGAGGGCCAATCAAAACAATATTTTTTGCAGGATTGCCTAAAACCTGTGAGATTATAGAAAGAGAGCATAAAGGATTTGTAAAAACTTTTAAAGGTGGAGAGTCTATTCGAGAATCTTTAACTAAGATGGGGGTTCCTGAAGAAAGGATTCCAAAAGATATTATCGAAGGAAGTTTGTATGATGATTTGAGGATGGAATTTGGAAAAGATATAATAAATTCTGGTGATTATGATTCATTTAAACCTATAAATAGAGCTACATATGATGAATATGGTACAGCTGAAGATACTGTAGTTAAGAGACTTAGCTCTAATATGAAGGATTCATTCATGCCTTTGATGCGTGCACATGTTGGTCCTTATTCATCTTCTGTTGATAGACTAGATTCTGTTAAAGAATTTATATCCTGGGCTGAGAATTTGGCAGCTGCTAAGTATTTAGATATTTTATCCATTGGTACTTCCCAATTAACTCAATCAAATTTTGGAGAGGACTGGGAAGGAAGGCCTAATGGTGGAGGAGTGCCTGTTAATTCACCAGAAGAATATAGAATGATATGGAGTGCTTCTAGACCTCTTTTATTGAGGACCTATGCGGGAACAAAAAATGTACCTGAATTGGCTAAAATACATGAGGAAACCCTTAATATCTGTTGGCATGCTCTATCCTTGTGGTGGTTTAACAAATTAGATGGAAGAGGGCCCTATGATTTATATACTAATTTAAAACAGCATGTTGAAACTTTAAAATATATTGCAAAGACTAATAAGCCCTTTGAACCGAATTTACCACATCATTTTGCATTTAGAGGTGCAGATGATGTAACTTATATTGTATCTGCTTATTTAGCTGCGAGGCTGGCTAAAAAAATGAAAATCAGAACCCTTATATTACAAAACATGCTAAATACACCAAGATATACTTGGGGAATCCAGGATCTGGCCAAATCTAGAGCAATGCTTACTTTGGTTAAGAGTTTAGAAGAACCTAATTTTAAAGTTATATTGCAACCTAGAGCAGGCCTTGACTATTTCAAACCAGATTTAGAGGAAGCGAAGATGCAATTAGCAGCTGTAACTGCATTGATGGATGATATAGATCCTCATGATGAGGCTAGTCCATCTATTATACATGTTGTTAGTTATTCAGAGGCATCTCATTTGGCAACACCAGACATTATAAACGAAAGTATAAAAATTACCCAATATTCATTACAAAAATATAGGGAATTGAGAAGAAATGGGAAAATTGAAGATATGAGTAAAAATATAGATGTTCAAGAAAGAATGCTAGAATTATTGGACTCTGCTAAAACTATAATATCTGGAATTGAGAAATATATAGATAATCCATATTCTGCAGAAGGATTCTATAAAATTTTTGCAGCAGGATTTTTACCTGTACCATACTTATGGGGAGAGATTGAAGAGTTTAAACATGCTAAAGCATGGAAAACAAAACCAATTAGAGGTAGTGTAAAAGTTGTAGATGAAAATAATAGAATTGTAAAATCGGAAAAAGTCGTAGAATATGCTAGGGAAAATATAAAAGAAGTAGAATATATTTTAAATCAAAAAATAGATATTACAAAGATTTAGAAAGAAAAAACATACAAAAAGACTTGACAAAAGATCAATTTGTATTTATCATTGAATACAATACAAAAAATATTTTAAAATATTTATGAGGCAAAAAAGTAATTATGTTAAGTACATCCTACAGAGAACTGGGTAAGGTGAGAGCCAGGTGATGGAAAGCTTAATGAAAAGAGTTGCTGAAATGAATAGGACAAAGCTTACTAGTGAGTATCTTATTCCGCTTTCAAAGCGTTATTTGAGTTAAGTTGGATTTTACTAGTTAAAATACAATTAGAGTGGTACCGCGGGCATATACTCGTCTCTTATGGAGGCGAGTTTTTTGTATTTTAAAGGTATAATTTAAAATTTAATATTAAAGTCTATAATACAGAGAGTAGTTATATTAGTAGGTTTTACAGAGAACTGGGTAAGGTGAGAGCCAGGAAATTGAAAATATAATGAAAAGAGCTGTGGAGATAAATAGGACAAAACATATTAGTGAGTATCCTGTTTCGCATTCAAAGCGTTATTTGAATTGAGTTGGGTTTTTAAATTGAACCAAATAGAGTGGTAACGCGGGAAATCTCGTCTCTTATATAGAAATAAGAGACGAGATTTTTTATTTAAAAATATGATTAAAGAGGTGTATAGAATGAAAAAAAATATTAGTCTATTTCTGGTAATTATAATTGTACTATCAAGTTTAATTGTTGCTTGTGGAATGGAAAATGAGGCAAATTTAGAAGGGGAAGATTTAGAAGTTGAAACTTATTCATTAGAAGGAATTAAAAATAAAGGTAAATTAGTAATGGGAACTAGTGCAGATTATCCTCCTTTTGAGTTTCATACTATGATTGATGGGAAGGATGAGATTGTTGGTTTTGATATTGAGATTGCGAAGTATATAGCTGATGAGTTAGGAGTTGAATTGGAGATAAAAGATATGGATTTTGATAAACTCCTAGGTGGATTGTCTACTGGAATGCTAGATATAGTAATAGCTGGAATGAACCCAGATCCTGAAAGGGAAGCAAATTTTACTGATATTTATTATGAAGCCAATCTTTCTGTTTTAGTAGCTAAGGAAAATAAGTCCAATATTACTTCTGTAGAAGATTTAGAAGGTAAAAATATAGGAGTGCAAATTGGTACTACACAGGAAGATATTGCACAAACAAAAATTAAGGATGCTGATGTAAAAAGTTTGAGTACAAATCCAGATATAGTGATGAACCTAAAGACTAAAAAAATAGATTGTGCTCTTATGGAAGCACCTGTGGCAGAATCTTTTGCAAAAGCTAATGACGATATTATGGTTGTAGAAGATTTAACCATTGACTCAGGTACAGGAGGTGTAGCTATAGCTGTAAAAGAAGATAATGATGAATTAACAGAGAAGTTAAATGAAATACTAGCTAAAGCAAAATCCGAAGGTTTATTGGAAAAATGGTTAGTTGAAACAGATGAGTTTAGCAATTAGGAGGAATAAAATTGAACGTAGTAAAATTGTTTCTAGAATATAAAGATTACTATTTAATAGGGATTAAAGTAACTTTGCTAATATCATTTTTGTCCCTTGCTATAGGAACTACATTAGGCGCTTTATTGAGTATTTTTAAGTTATCAAAGGTAAAAATTCTGAAAGGCATTTCAACTATATATATTGAGATAGTTCGTGGAACACCTATGATGGTTCAAATTGCATTAGTTTATTTTGGAAGTTATGTAATTATGGGAGTAAATATGGATGGATTTTTAGCTGCTTTGATAGCTGTTTCTTTAAATAGTGCAGCATATGTAGCAGAAATTATCCGTTCTGGTATACAGTCTATTGATAGTGGGCAGACAGAGGCTAGTAGAAGCTTAGGGTTATCAGATGGACAAACTATGAGATATATAATACTACCTCAAGCTATAAAAAATATATTACCTGCATTAGGAAATGAGTTTGTAACTTTAATTAAAGAGACAGCAGTGGCTTCAACTATAGGGGTAGCAGATTTAATGTATGCGTCTAAAATAGTACAAAGTACAAGTTTTCAGGCTTTCAATCCATTGATAATAGTGGCTGTAATATATTTCATAATTACATTTACATTATCTCAGTTAATAGGTGTATTTGAAAGGAGGTT